>CAYVRC010000112.1:0-19317 GCA_964453205.1 uncultured Pirellulaceae bacterium
TGACTCAGTTGCGCGCCGACACCGTGACGATTTGCGGGCATCGGATGTACGGTCCCAAAGGGGTCGGGGCGATCTACGTCCGTCGGGGGCTGCACCTGTCTCCGGTGATGTTCGGGGAACCTCGGGAAATGGGGCTGCGTCCGGGCAGCGAGAACATTCCGGCGATCATCGGACTCGGGACGGCCGCGAATTTGGCGGCCCGATGCTGTACCGATGCGGCGAACAACCTGTCGGAACTTCGTGACCGGTTCGTCGCCGGGATGCAGTCGGCGATGCCCGAAAAGGTGCGGATCGTGGCCGAGGACGCCGAAAGGCTTCCCAACACGATCGCGATCGAGCTGGCGACCAACGCCAAACAGGTCCAGCGTTTCGCCCGTCAGTTGGTCATCGCCACGGCCTGCTGTGAAACACCGCCGGACGAAATGACGCGGGCTTTGCGAGCGATCGGCCGGAACGACAGCCAGATCGCGCGGACGATTCGTGTCTCCCTGGGCTGGACGACCAGTCGGGAACAAGTCGATCGTTCGGTGGACCTGCTGGCCGAAGCGGCCGACACGCTGACCGGCCGATAGCCGGGCGATAGCCGGGCGACGAAGGGGCACGGTGGCCCCTCGGCACGCCGGTCGGGCCGTCAGGGTGCAGGCACCGGCAAAACAGGGTGCGGGCACAGTTGGCTGGACACGTGCTCGGCAAATTGGCTATGCAAAGGCGCCCGCCTGTGTTCCCACCCGTCCTCGCGCTGTGATGTCCAGTATCCGAAATCCGTTTCGACGTTCGATGCTGATTTTCGCCGCCGGCCTCTCGGTCCTGGCGGGCTGCGGGACGACGCGCGAGTACCAGGCGACCGAACAGCTGGTGCTGAGCGACGCGGTGGACCGCAGCGTCTCGACGATCGATTTTCGCCCGCTGACCGGGCGAAAAGTCTACCTGGACACCAGTTACCTGCGGGCGGTCAAAGGTCCCAGTTTCGTCAACGCGGATTACGTCACCAGCGCCTTGCGTCAGCAAATCGTGGCCGCCGGCTGTTTGATGCAGGACGCTTCGGGCGACGCCGACCTGATCATCGAGGCCCGGATCGGAACGCTGGGCGCCGACGACCACCGGATGACCTACGGCGTGCCGGAGAACAACGCCCTGTCCAGCGCCGTTTCGGCTTTTCCGGGTGCCCCGGCGGTGCCCGCGGTGCCGGAAATCGCGCTGGCTCGTCGCGAGGCCCGTGAGGGGGCCGCCACGATCGCCGCGTTCGCCTACGATCGGGAAACCCGTCAAGCCGTCTGGCAATCCGGAATCAGCCAATCTTCCGCGACCGCACGGGACACTTGGGTGTTGGGCGTCGGTCCTTTCCAGACCGGCACGATCCGTAACGAAACCAAGTTGGCCGGCAGCCGGCTGATCCGCTTCGGCCGTCGCCACAAACAGGGATCCAGGCCTGCCATGTTCGATCGTCCGCCGGTCGACTACACCGCCGAGACGCGGTTCAGCGAAGGCTGGCCGTCGATGGACCCGAAACACTCCGGCGAGAACTTGATCGAATCGCAACCCGCGGAGAAAATCGCCCGGGCGAACCACGAGCAGGCCGAGGAGAAGCCCGGGCAGGCCGACAAGGCTTCGGCCGGGCCAGCCGACGCGACCGGCGAAAACGCCGCCTCGGACGGATCCGACCGGCCCGAAAAACGATAGCCGTCCCGGCCGTCGGCCGTCCTTTCACGACCAACCTGTTTCATGTCCGACGACGATGATTACGCGCTGATCGACTTCGGCGACGGCCGCAAGCTGGAATCGTTGGCCGGACGGCTGGTCGATCGGCCTTCGCCCGCCGCCGAGGGATCGCGTCGGAGCCGACCGGCACTGTGGCGCGACGCGGAATCGCGGTTCGACACGGCGGCCCGCCGTTGGCATCATCGCACGCCCTGGCCGGCCGAATGGGTGCTGGACTGCGGAGCCTTTCGGATGCCGTGTCGTCCGACCCCTTACGGACACGTCGGTGTCTTTCCCGAACAACGGCCGAACTGGGAATGGCTGGCCGCTTCCCCCGCCGCCGCGGAAACACAGGACATTGCACCGGAGTCCCGGGTCGATCCGCCGCGCGGCTTGAACCTGTTCGCTTACACCGGCGCGTCGACGATCGCCATGGCGAAAGCCGGTTACCAGGTCGTGCACGTCGACGCGGCGAAACCGAACGTCGCGACGGCCAAGTCGGCGGCGGCGTTGAACGACTTGCAAGATCACCGCATCCGGTACTTGGTCGACGACGCGGCCAAGTTCGCGGCGCGCGAAGTCCGTCGCGGAAACCTTTACCAAGTCGTCGTGTTGGATCCACCCGCGTACGGACACAGCCCCGGCGGCAAAGCTTGGCGGATCGAACGGGACCTGTGGCCGCTGCTGGAGGACTGCTTGCGGCTGGCCGATCCGGCGGGCCATCGGTTGCTGGTCACCGGCCATTCGCCTCAAGTCGACGGGCAAGACGTCGCTCGCTTTTTGGCCGCGCACGATTATGGTCCTGGCACGATCCGGCTCGGCCGTTCACAATTGAAGACCCGGGACGGACCAGACGATCACGGGCGAAAACTGGACGCCGGGTTTTACGTCCGCGCGACGAAGTCGTCGGCCCTGCCGGGCGAAGGCGGGGCGATTTGAAGGCATCACGACTTCAACGCTGCTGGCCACCACCTGCCGCGATCAACCACCTGCCGCGATCAAGGGGAGCCGCGACATGCACACGACGAGGAACACCGAGCCGCCCGCCGAGCCGCTAGAGGCCTTGGTCGCATGGTTCGACGCTTGGGATCGGGTCGTCGTGGCTTTTTCCGGCGGTGTCGACAGCAGCGTCGTGGCCGCGGCCGCCGCGCGATCCGCCGCCCGGGTCGTCGTCGTCACCGCCGTTTCGCCCAGCGTCCCGACCTGGCAACGGGAGATCGCCGCCCAGGTCGCCGCCCAGATCGGCGTCGAGCATCGCTTGGTCGAAACCGATGAGGTCGACGATCAAGATTACGTCCGCAACGACTCGCGACGGTGTTTTCATTGCAAGACGACGTTGTACCGAAACTTGGCCGACGTCTGTCGCGACTCCGAGGCGGTCGGCGGGAACGAAAACTCGCCCCGCCGCGTCACGGTCTCGGGGACCAACGCCGACGACCTGGGCGACCATCGGCCCGGGATCCAGGCCGGTCGTGACGCCGGCGTGCGGACCCCGTTGGCCGAATTAGGATTCGGGAAGACGCAGGTGCGAGCCTTGGCGACACGGCTGGGGCTTTCCAACGCGGATCTGCCGGCCTCGCCGTGTTTGGCCAGCCGGATCGCTTACGGTGTCGAGGTCACACCGGCACGACTGGGCAAGATCGAACGTGCCGAGAACTGGCTTCGCGACCAGGGATTCGGCGACGTTCGCGTCCGTTTGCACCCCGGCGAACTGGCCCGCGTCGAGGTGCCGGCCGCCGAAGTGTCGCGTTTGGCCGGCACGGAATTGGCCGCCCGCACGGCCGAAGAACTGCGACGCTTGGGGTTTCCGTTCGTCACGATCGACCCGTTGGGGCTACAAAGTGGTAGTCTGAACCGAACAATCGTTGAACTGAAATCACCCGCCGGCGACCCCCTTGGACCATGACTGAATTCGACGAAACCGATTCGGCTGACACCGCTTCGGGACGTTCCGCCGATCCGTCGACGTCATCGGCCAGTCTGGTCGGCTGCCGATTGGACGAGTACCAGGTGCTGCGGAAGCTCGGTCGCGGCGGGATGGCCGACGTGTACGCGGCGAAGCAACTCAGCCTGGGCCGTGACGTGGCGTTGAAAGTGCTGCGTCGGCAATTCAGTCTGGACGAAGGCTACGTCAAACGGTTTCGCCGCGAAGCCCGCGCCGCTGCCAAGCTGAATCACCCCAACATCGTCGGCGTTTACGACGTCAAACAGGTCGACGACTTGCATTTCATCGCGCAAGAGCTGATCGACGGCCAGAACCTGCGCGAAAAACTCGACCGCAGCGGTCCCCTCGGTGCCGACGAAGCGATCCAGGTCCTGTTGGCCGTCGGCCAAGCGCTGGAGGTCGCCGGCGAACAAGGCATCACCCACCGCGACATCAAACCCGAAAACATCATGCAGTCCTCACGGGGGCAAATCAAAGTCGCCGATTTCGGATTGGCGCGACTGGGGCCCGAGCCGGGCAAGAGTCATGCCGAGCTGACCCAAGCCGGGCTGACCCTGGGCACGCCCCGCTACATGAGTCCCGAGCAGATTCAAGGACGCGGCGTCGACGCCCGCAGCGATCTGTATTCGTTGGGCGTGTCGATGTACCACCTGTTGACCGGTCGGCCGCCGTTCGAAGCCGAAGACCCGCTCGCCCTGGCCGTCATGCACCTGCACGAGACGCCGCCGCCGATCGACAAGACGCGGGGCTGTGAAGACCTGCCGGCCTGGTTGGTCGCGATCATCATGCGATTGATCAGCAAGGTGCCCGAAGAACGTTTCCAGTCGGCTTCGGAAATGCTCGATGCCCTCCGCAGCGAGACCGACGGAGCCGGCACCCTGGGGATGACCGCCGTCGGTGCTTCGACACGGCTGCAAAGGGCCGCGGCGGAAGCCGGTCGCAAGCGTCGTCGCCGCGTGCTTCGGATCGCCGCGACCGTCGGCTTGCCGATCGTCGCCTTCGTCGCCGCGGCGGCTTGGGCCAAACGACAACCCACGCTTTCGATCACCTCGCTGCTGAATCCGACGACCGTGCGGCGGACCGACAGTGTCAGCCAACAGTGGATCGAAGCGGTTCGACGTGACGACGCGGCGGGATGGCGAGCCGTCATGGAGTATTTTCCGGCAAGCGAAAACGCCACCAACCAAGAATACGCCAACAAGGCCCGGATCCAGCTCGGACGACATTTGATCGAAGTTCAACAGTTCCCCGAGGCCGCCCGCGTGCTCGACGCGATGCTGAAAGACCCCGACGTCCGCGATCTTTACTTGGTCACCGCCCTCATCCTGCGGTGCCAAGTCGCCTCGGGCGAAGACAAGCCCGAACAGGTCGCCGCCCTGCGGAGACGAATCGAAAATGAGATCGAGAAGCTAAAATCCGAACGACCCGGCGAGATCAGCGTATTAAAATACGTCTTCACCGGCCAAGAACTGATGAACGCCGGCGTCGTCCTTGACGAATCTTGATCGCCCGCCCCTTCGTCAAGATCCGACTCGTCGACCGGTGAACCATCCGATCGCTTTTTCAAAACTGCCAGACACGAATAGACTCATGAAACGCTTTCCCACTTTCTTCCATCCACTGATCCTCGCGGCGTTGCTGATCGGCGGCGGGTCCCTCCTGACCGCCACCGCCCAGCAAGACGCCGCGTCACCCGATGCCGCCCAGGACGATTCGACCGCCATGCTCCGCCACGTCGTGATGTTCGAATTCAAAGAATCCAGCAGCGAAGCCGACGTGCAAAAAGTGGTCGACGCCTTTCGGGCGCTGCCGAAAAAGATCCCTCAAATCGCCGACTTCGAATACGGAACCAACAACAGCCCGGAAGGCTTGAACGACGGCTTGACCCACGCGTTCCTGGTCAGTTTCAAAACGGAAAAGGATCGTGAAATCTATCTGCCGCACGAAGCCCACAAGGCGTTCGTCGAAGTCCTGAAGCCGCACTTGAAAAAAGTCGTCGTCATCGACTATTGGGCCGACAAGTAGGCTCGGCCGCCGATCACTGGGCCGCCGATCACTGGGCCGCCGATCACTGGGCCGCCGATCGGCTACCGTAGGGGCTGGCGGTGATTTTTTGGTCGCCGGCTAGCGGACGGGCCGCCGTGGCGAAACCTTTCTCGTAAAGGTGTTCTTTGAGGCGGCGAAAATTCGTGTAGCTGTCCGGATAAACCCAAATCGTCACGGTCGTCGTCGCGGGATCGCGGCCGGCAAGTTCGATGTCCAGTTGGCTTCGGCCGGAAAAGATCACGTCCATGGTTTGCCCGTAGGGTTCTTCGACGGGATCAAAGATGAAACGGACCGGTCGGATTTGCGTCGCCATCGCGACTCGGCCGCCTTGGCTGGTCATCCCGCGGCTTTTTTCGAATTCGTAGCGGCACACGTATCCGCGAAACGGGCCGATGACGCTGCTTTGACGCCCTTCGCGTTTACCGGCAAAGGCCAGCTTCAAATCCTGTTGAAGTCGTTCCAGCAAGCCGTCCAGCGGAACGACGGACAGCCGATTTTCTTTTAAACGGAAATGCACTTCGTCGCCGAACACGGTTTTGGCCATAGGCGTCGGCAGGTGGTCGATCTGGACGGTCGGGGGTTCGCGATTTTCCAAGCGTTGTCGCTGGCCGCGCACGCTGACCAGCGTGGCTTCGAGTTTCCGTTTCTCGGCGGACCGCGCCGCCCGCCGGACGTCGTCTCGATCCAACTCGGACTTCATGTCTTCCCACGCCAGTTCCGCTTGCGTGACCAAGTCCATCAGCAAGCCGCGTTGACGCTTGGCGATTTCCAACTCGGCGTCGTACTGCTCGACGGTGGCTTCCAGGCGGTCGGAGTCGGCCTGTGCGGCGGCGGCCCGCATCGCGTGTCGTCCGAGAGTTTGCATCTGTTCGTCCGACGCGGTTTCGACGACCGCTTCGGATTCGATTTCGTTGATGGCTTGTTGAGACTGGGTTCCCAGGATGACGACCAAAATGATCAAGATGCCGACCAAGTTGGCGACGATGTCCAGGAACGAATCGTGTCCCATCTCGGGACCGGCGCGGCGACGACTGCTCATGGCGACCTCGGTTCGGAACGGGCGTCGTGACGGGGGGCAGCGGCTCGGACTTCGACGCCGCTCCCGGTCATGAAAGTGCGCAACTGGTGAAAGCGTTGCTCGCCGTGCGGCATGACTTCGACTTCCAATCGCGGTTGCCATCGCCCACCGGGCAAGGACGCGCCCCAGGTTTCGACGCGGTCACGCACGGCGGTCGCCATCTCCAAGGTGGCCGTCCGCACATCGTCGCCGTTGAAGCGAAAGGCCAGCGAGGACGACGGATTGACGGTATCGACCAAAACGAATCGGTCGTGATAACAACGCAGCCGAATCGGCCGGACGATTTCGGTGCCACGCGAGCGGGCTACGCTGTCGGGCAACGCCCAGTCTTTGCCTTCTCGACGCACCGTCGGACGCTGCCGGGGCGTCATGTTGACCGAGGTCGAAGGTTGCGGCGACGCGGATCGGTCTTCCGAGGAATCCTCTCCGGGCGGCCGCGTCGACATCGACGAGGGTCGCGCCGGCGTGGCGGCCGATGACCCCGAGGCAAGGCTTTGCACCGGAGCGGAATTCGTCGAGGAGGCCCGCGTGGGATCCGCCGTGTCACTCGGCGACCGGTCGGACGACGCCGGTGACCCGGACGCGGAGGCCGGTCCGACGATCGATGGCGGATCGTTGGAATAGTTCGCCGCCATTTTTTCGGCGACGTCGTCCGTCGGTTCGGGGCCGGATTCACCGAATCCCGACTGACGGGCCCGATCGGGGATGTTGTCGACCAAGCGGTCCAGTTCGCTGCGTGGGTCGTAAGCCCCCGCGACATCGGCATGCTCGAATGACTGATATCCGCGGGCTTTGCCTTGCCGGTCCAGGTCGGCGGCCGAAAGCGTCGGCAATCGTCGCCGTGGTCTCGCGTCGCCGGTCGAGCCGCCCGATCCGGCGGCGTCCCCATCGGCGACGTATCGATTCGATCGGACTTCATCGTCGTCGGATCCCGAGCCGCCGAACGCACCACCGCTCCCGCCGCGAAGTCGTCTGTCGTCGGGCGAACCGTCGTTGTCGCCGCGTCCGCCGCCCAAGCCCGCGTAGCGGACGTGTTGCCGGATCGCCGACTTGCGGATCGCCACTTCGATGCGTTCTTTCAGCTCCGGATCGGGGTCGGGAAAAGCCAAATCGATCTCACCGGGCACGAGCTCGTAACCGAATTGATCATCCGAATCTTGCATCGCGACGCGAGCCATCGCGTAGGTCTCGGTGCCATCGGGCCGCACGACCAGCAACGGATAAGGCGCCGTTTGGTCACCGTAATGCTGACGGGCGTGGTAGCGGATCGTTCGCAGCGCCGCGTCGAGCGGGTTGGCATCCCGCGTCGTATCAGCCAGTTGCACCTGAGAGATCATGACGCCTTCGGGCCAGATCTTGACGCCGTCGCGAGTGCATTCCAGGTACACCGCGCGGCGATCGGTGCCGTTGGGACCTTTGTGCGGGACGATGATCACGCGAGGTTGTGCGGTGGCGACGGATTCTTCCAGTTCCCGGACGCGGGCTTCTTCCTTGGCCAGTTCGTCTTTCAACATCACCAGCGTGTTGGGATCGACGGCCGTGTTGGAATTCTTTTTGGTGGCTTCTTCGACTTCGTCACGCAGCGCGTTGAGCTTCTCTTTCAGCTTGATCATCTGGTCTTCCAAATGAGTCAGCTCGTCACGCCGGCGTTCCAGGTCGGCGGTTTGCGCATCGCGTAGCGAGACCAAATGATCGGCGCGGAAGTGTTCTTCTTCGATCATCGCGTCGACCGCCGCGGCGGTCAGCCGATTGGGATCGGCCGGCGCCCGTTCGGCGGTTCGCTCCGCCGTCGTTTTGGCTTTCTGAGCGACCAACGCCAAGAACAAGATCAACGTCCCCAGCGTGCACACCAAGACGGCTAGGAAGGGAAACAAGGTCGGCGAAATCGCATCGCGTTTCCGACGACTCATGCTGCTCGCCTGGGGGTTGAATTGGCACGCCCCTCGCCGGTCGTCATTCGCATCGAGAGCACGTCGACGGCGCGGGCCAAGACGCGAACGGCATCGGCCATGCCGTCGTCCAGCTTGGCGACTTCGTTTTCGTGATCCAGCACCAAGCGATTGGTTTCGTCCAAGCGTTTCAAGTTGCCGTCGAGCGCGGCTTGGGCGACGTGCAACTTGTCGGTTTGGTGATACAGCAAGGCCAGTTTCTCGGTGTGCGAGATCAAGTGCTGTTGAAGCTCCGTCATCGACGCTTGGCCTTCGATCGCCGATCGGAAGGACTCATCGATCGCGGCGGCGTGCCGGTTCAGCGTCGGCGTCAGCGTGGAATCGATCGCCCGGGCGAACTGATCGGCATCGGTTTCGTGCACGCTTTGCCAGTGCGCGTTGGCTTCATCGATCGTTTGACGCCACAGTTGCGTCTGGCTGGCCAAAGATTCCGCGACGGCGATGCGGATGCCGTCGCAGAGTCCGACGATCAAGTGAGTCGGGTCGTCGGCCATTTCGTCGCCGGGGAGTCCGGCAGACAGCAGCGGTCCGACTCGCGCGTCGATGCTGGCCAGCAAACGTTGTTCGCCACGCTCGACGGGGAACTGCAGGAAAATGGCCACGACCGAGAGCACGAGTCCCAGCGCGGTCGTATCGAACGCGACGTACAAGCCGCTTTTCAGCCGCTCCACCGCCGCGGTCCCGTCGGCGAAATCCAGGCCGCCCAAGGTTTGTGTGATGCCGATGACGGTGCCCAAGAAACCGAGCATGGGAATCGCCCAAACGATGATCCGCACCAAGCCGAAGCCGTCGTGGGCGGCGTCGGCATCGCGGGCGGCGACTTCGCGAAGGTCATCGGCCAGGTGTTTCGAGGTGCCACGCAGCGATTGACGATGCAGGACTTCGGAGAGACGCGTGACGAGTCGGCTGTTTCGGATCGAGCCGGGCAATTGGTCCAACATCTCCGTCCAGCGGGACGTGACATGACGCACGTCGTGTCGTTGGCGGTAGGCGTCGGCGGGGGAAGCTTTCCTGTCGCCCCAGATGGCGGCGGGCATCAAATCTTCGTCACGGATGCCGGAGATCAATCGCCACTGAGCCTGGGTTAGCAGCCATTTGCCGGCCAGGGTGGCCAGGGCGATGCAGAACAACACGGTCGCGGCGATGGCGACCGGGTGGCCGAGGAAGTATCGCTGTAGCGGTGCCCAGGGGACGAAAGTCACGACGGCGTAGAACAAGCCGGCCAGGACGAGACCGGCGCTGACGGGCAGAAATCCTCCGGCACCGGACTGCGTTTCGGTCTCCGGTCGCGTGGGGCGGGCGTGCGAATGATCGGATTTCTGTGGAGCTTCGTGTTTCACGCCGGGATCCCTTGGAGTTGACGAGCGATCGACCGAGTCGCGAGGGCCGGGCCGACGGGACGCTGGGTCGATGGTTGTAGGGGTATCCAGGTGAATCGACCGCTACGACCGCTGGTCTTTACCCAATCCGCAAACTTCGCCGCTAGTGGTCCGGCAAGATTCTCAATCTCCTCAATTGGTGCCACCCACCATCTAGTTCCTCAATTGGTGCCACCCACCATCTAGTTCGTTTTCTGTGGGGCTTGGGGGCAGACGATGCGTTTGGCGTTCGAAATCCTCACCGGACGAGAGTTCAATCACTCACACGCGAGAATTGCCGTGGGCGATTTGCTCGCAAAGCGAAAACGGTTCACCGGTTCGTCTCGTCGGTCGCCGGCGGCGAGATTCGCTCTCGCGGTGGAGAGGCGGTTTTCGGCAAAATGGTGGTTGATGGACCGAACAGCCGACTCTCGTGCAGAAAGCATTCACGATGACGATTGGACCGAACTGGAAAGGACTCGCCGCCGGTGCGGTGGTCGCTTTATTCGCCGCGACGATGGCCGAGAGCCAACAGCCCGGCCGGTTTCCGGGTTCCGGGCCTGCGGCGGCGACTTTTCCCCCGAATTCACCCGGCGTTTTTTCTCAGAACGCTTCAGCGTCCGACTCGCCGGAAGCGGCCGTTGCCGGGACCGCCGGCGGTCCGGTCGTCGGTGCGATAGAGTCGGTCGTGGACCACGGCGACGCCCTGTCACACCCCGCCGCAGCGGGAAGGGACAGTGCGGATCCCCATCATCGTGTCGGGGCGGCCGGCAATTTTATCGGTTTTTCACACGCCGACGGCTCGGGAACTCAAAAGATCACCGTACTTCATGCGAGCAAATCGTGGATGGCCGTGTATCATATCGATAGGTCTGGAACGATTCGGTTGGTCAGCAGCCGTCCGATCGACGCCGACTTTTCGCTCCAATTGAACGCCACGTCTCCGCTGCCCGAGGAAATCCGGCAGATGGAACGCCAGACCCGGTCGGGCGGCGATCGCTGAACGCGGCGGTGTTTGGAGCGAGCTTGTCCGACAGTCTCTCCCCAACATTTGATTCAGCGAATCGAAGCCGAGCAAACGCATGGCCAACTATCTGTCACTTGAAGAAGCCGCAGCCAAACTAGGCATTCCCACCGAACGGCTGGTCGAACTACGCAGCCAAGGGCAAGTCCGCGGATTCCGCGACGGAGCCAGTTGGAAATTCCCCGACACCGAAGTCGACCGGTTGGCCGACGACTTGCAGGATCTGGTTTCCGATTCGGGAATCGGATCGGGAATCCTTTACGACGACCAAGCCGGCGGATCGGGGACGGGTTCCAACGTCGGCCGGGTGATCGGCGGCGACGACGGACAATCCGGCGAAGACAGTGATTTGGATTTGGCCGGCGATTTGGGTGCCACCGGCGCCGGTGCCCCGGGCAGCGACGTGGACGTGACGATCGCCGCGCAGGATTCCCAAGGCAGCGACGTGGCCTTGGTCTCCAGCGGAAGCGACGTTAAGAAGCCATCGGATTCGGGCGTCGGTTCAGGCCCCGAACCGCTGGAGATCGATTCGGACGATTTGGAATTGGACGGCCCGGCGGTCGATCACGATTCGGCCGAACTGGACGCTTCCGACGACGAGTTTCAACTCCAGCCGATCAAGAATTCAGATGAAAAAGCCGTCCCGGCGGCGAAAAGCCCCGCCGAGAAAGAACCCGGTGCCGGCAGCAGCGTCATCGGTTTGGACCTGGAAGAAGACAGCGGCGAAATGATGATCGGCGGCGAAAGCGGCTTGGATGTCTTGAACGAAAGTCCGGAATCGGGCGGCTCCAGCGGCCTGGAATTGATGAGCGAGCTGGACGACGTTAGTCAAAAAGCCGCCAGCGACAGCGGGGCCGATGTGCTCAGCGAACTGGATCTCTTGAGCGCCGAGCAAACCGGCAGCGGCCTGATCTCGGGTCTCGGCAGCGGACTGGTCACCGGCAGCGACGTCGGCTCGGGCGTCGGCAGCGATGCCGCCTCGGATATCGACGATGCGCTGGCCGACGACGACTTGGTGATCGCCGATGACGACGACGACTTGGTGATCGATAGCGCCGGCAGTGACATTTCGGTCGCCGGCGACAGCGGAATCAACTTGATGAGCCCCTCGGACAGCGGCTTGTCGCTCGAAAGCGAGCCGCTGGATTTGGCCGGCAGCAGCATCAGTGCCCTGGATCTCGGTGCGGACCTCGGCAGTGGCGTCGGCAGCGATGCCAATAACGACGCGGGATCGGCGGTGGATTTCCAAGCCGACGAAGAATTCCAGCTTTCGCCCTCGGGCATCGGCTTGGAAACCGACGAAGACAGCGGATCCCAGGTCATCGAGGTCGAGGACAGTGAAGTCGCCGAAGCGGTCGATTTCGGCGACGGAGGGTTCGGCGGCGACGACGCATTCGGCGACGACGCCGGCGCGGTGGCCGCGGCCGGTTTGGCCGATCCCGATGGCATGTCGCTGGACCACGATGACATGATGGTGCCCGCCGGTGCCGCCAAGGGCACACCGAGTTACGAAGTTCCGTTCTCGATGTGGCAGGTCGCCTGTTTGGCGGGACTCGCTTGCACCATGGCGTTGTGCGGAATGATCGCGACCGACTTGGTACGCAACATGTGGGCTTACGCCGAACCGTCCTCACCGGTCAGTTCGCTGACCGAGGGCCTGATCAACCTGCTGGGGATGAATCCTTAATCCCGCCCGACTTGCCGTCCGGGTTCCGCCCCGGTGGCGAACTAAACCGGCCGGCACCGTATACTGGAGTGATAGAGAGTCGTGCAAGCTTTGCGCGGCCGGAAACCGGATTCGCTTCTATCCCGCCCCACGTCATGCCGCTGAATTTTCGTCTTTCGGGTCGCTCCGCGATCTTTTACCAGACCCTCGCGATGGCGTGGCTGGGGGTCGCGACGTCGGTGCTGGTCGGTTGCGACTCGGCCGAACCGATCCGTCAGTACACCATCCCGACGATCGCACCGGCTCAGCTCCGGCCGTCACAGCAGCGGATGATCGCGGCGATGGTGCCTATCGAAAACGAAGTCTGGTTTTTCAAGATCACCGCCGGTCCGAAATCCGCCGTCGACCAGATCGAATCGACGTTTCGCGACTTCGTCAAAACGCGAACCTATGAGGACGGCTCGCCCGATTTGGAACAGCTGCCCGGGGGCTGGAGACGCGGCGCCGACAAACCGTTCCGCTTCGCCTCGATCGACATCAATACGTCCAACAAACAGCTCGATTTAAGCGTCTCCAAACTCTCCGCCGGGGAGGACTGGGACGAATACGTCGCGATGAACGTCAACCGTTGGCGGACCCAAGTCGGCTTGCCGGAATCGGAGGCGAAGTGGGCCGGCGGCGAGGAGATGGACGTCGACGCGACGGACCGATCGGGAATCTGGGTCGATCTGGTCGGCGACGGTTCGGCCGAGCCTTCGCCGATGATTCCTCCGTTCGCCGGGGCTGCCGGTGTGCCGTCTGCGGCGGTGACCGGGGACGATCCGCACGCGAACCTGCCCCAAGAAATGCAGCGGCAAATCGCCGCGGGCGAAAAACCGGCCGCCACATCCGCGAACGGCCCCCCGAACCCGATCCCGACGCCCGAGGCCGAGGAAAGCCCTTTGAAATACGATCGCCCCGAGGGCTGGCGGGACGGACGGATGAGCATGATGCGGATGGCGGCTTTCGAGGTCGGCGATCAAGATCCGCCCACCGAAATCACCGTCATCACCGCGGGCGGTGACATCCGCAGCAACGTCAAACGCTGGCTGGGCCAGGCGATCGGCGAGACACCCAGCGACGAACAAGTCGACGAGGTGATGCAGGCCGCCGAAACAGTCGACGTTGACGGCCGCGACGGCCAGCGGTTCTTGTTGCAGGACAGCAGCAAAGATGCGGAAAAAGAATCGACCGCCATCGACGCCGTGATCGTCCCCCTGGAGGGCGGGATGAGCTTGTTCGTCAAAATGACCGGCGACAAACCCACCGTCGCCGACCAGCGTGACAACATGAGTTCGTTCGTCGAATCATTGTCGTTCGAATGATCGCCGCCGAGGCGGTCAGATTTCTGTCGGATTCCACCCGCCATTCGCTTCCCGCCACCTTCCCACCTTCTATTCATTCATCATGGCCACCGTCAAATCATCGGAAACGATCCGCCGTCAGCCGCTGACGATTCCCTTCGAGCTGAGCGCCTCGGGCATCTTGAAAATGTTCGGGTCGTTGAAGTTCACCGTCGCCTTGTTCGCGATCTCGCTGATCCTTGTGCTCGTCGGCACGTTGGCGCAAGACGAGATGAACATGCAAGACGTCAAGTCGCGATACTTTTTGTCCTGGATCGCGATGTTGCAATTCGACGACTTTTTTCCACAAGCCTTCTACCCACACGAAAATCCGATTCCGGGCGTGTTGCCGTTCCCAGGCGGTGCGCTCGTCGGTGTGCTGTTGATGATCAACTTGGTGGCCGCCAAGGTCACGCGTTTTAAAATGCACGCCAAGGGCACCCGATTGGCCGCCGGCTTGGGATTCTTGGTCGCCGGAACCGCCGTCGCCGGGTTGATCGTCGCATCGGGACACAACAGCGACGGTCTGCAAGGTGCTCCGCCGATCACCTATCCGCAGCTTTGGGGCTTGTTGATGGGCGGCCTTTGCATGGCGGCGGTCGCCAGCCTATGGGCGACGTTCCAAGCGAAAACGCTGACCACGAGAATCTCGTTCGCCGTCGCCAGTCTGGCCATGATCGCGTTCGTCGGGTTCGCCGTCGCAACGGGTTACCGCATCGGGGACCCAGGACTTCGCATCGTTTGGCAACTGCTCAAAGGGGTCGGTGCCGGCGCGGTGTTGTTGGTCGGTTGCCAGTTGCTGTTCGGCAAACAGGGCGGCAACGTGCTGCTGCACCTCGGCGTCGGCCTGTTGATGGTCGGCCAATTCGCCTTCGGGGATCGCCAGTTGGAACAGCGTTTGAGCTTGGTCGAAGATCAGATGACCAACACGTTCGTGAATCTGGACGAAATCGAACTGACCTTCATCACCGAATCCGACGAGAAACAAAACGTCATCGCGGTGCCGGCCCAGCGTCTGATGGCCGTCGCCGACGACGAGGACGAAATCGTCAGCGACGAATCGTTGCCGGTAGACATCAAAGTGTTGAAATACTTTGAAAACTCGAAGCTGGTCGACGTCAAGAATTTCACGGACGACAACCTCGCCGATCAAGGTCTGGGTTTGGAATTCGCTGCGACGGAGGTGCCCAAAAGCGGCGGCGCGAACCCGGAAATCGATATCCCGGCCGCGTACATCGAATTGCTCGATCAAGACTCGGGTGATTCGTTCGGCCGGTTCTTGGTGTCCCAGCAACTGTCCGATGTCGAAATGCTGATGCCGGGCAGGTCGGTCAAAGACCTGTTCGACGAAATTCAGGTCGACGACGAAACGTACAAGTTCGGCTTGCGAATGCACCGCGAGGTGAAACCTTACTGGGTCAAGCTGGAAGACGTCCGTCGGGTGAATTACAGCGGCACCAACACGCCGCGTGACTACAGTTCCTTCATCCGTATTGTCGACAACGAAACCGGCGAAGATCGACGCGAACGAGTTTGGATGAACAACCCGTTGCGATATCGTGGCGAAACCTTTTTTCAATCGAGTTATTCGACGTTGCCCGGTGGCAAAGAGCTGACCGGAATTCAGGTCGTACGCAATTCGGGATGGCTGATTCCTTACGTCGCGTGCAGCATCATCGCACTGGGCATGGCGGCTCACTTCTGGGGCACGCTGGTTCGTTTCATCGGTCGGCGACGCCGCGAAGAGGCGAATGCTTCGCGGGACGGCACCGATCCCTTCGACGCGGCGATCGCCGATCAAGCGGATCAAGACGCCTCGACGACGGTCGGTAAGGCCGAACGCCCTCGAACTTGGCCGCGATGGGCGGCGTTGGCCGCGATCGGACTGTTCGCCGTCGCGTGTTTGGTGCCGCGTTCGGAGATGATGAATGCGTTGAAACCGGCCCAAAGAGGCGAATCGATCGACTTCTATGCTCTCGGGAAAATTCCCGTCCAGTACGGCGGCCGGGTGATGCCGCTGGATGCCTACGCGCGGCAAACGCTTAAGGCCATGAGCAACAAAGAATCCATCCCGGTCAAAGACCGCCGGGATGTTCCGCTCAAGGGCGTTCCCGGCCAGATCGCGAACAAGGCGGACGGGACGAAGCTGTCGGCGCTGAAGTGGTTGATGGAAGTCGCCGTGGATAATCCGGACATTTATAACTTACCGATGTTTCGTATCGACGCCGACGAAGTGCTCGCCGAACTGGGCGGATTGGACCGACGCGAAACGAAGTTGTATTCGTACGACGAAGTCGACCAAAACCGCCAAGCGATTCGCAAACAGTTGGAAGTCGCTTTCGGAAAACAAGAAACGAATCCGCAAGACCTGACTTTCAAAGAAAAGAAGCTGATCGAGTTGGAACTCCGCAAGCGGCGTTTCATCACGACCGCGATGGCCATCCGTACGCCGATGCCCAGGGTGCGACCGGAATCGGCTTGGGAACCGGGCTGGAACGAGCAAATCGCTCAGTTCGAAGCGTTCCGCGAACTTCAGGCGCAATTGGAAATGGTCAAACAGACCAACGCGCCCCGAGTCGTCCCGCCGGCGGAACTCGAAATCTCCGATGCCATCGATCAGTTGGATTGGCAAGCCTTCTCGCCAGCCTTTTTTGACCAATTGATCGCTCAGGTGCAACGCGTCGAAACGAAGCCGGCCGTGGGCGTCAATTCGTTTGCCGATTTGATCAAGACTTACGGCGACGACGACAAGTTGGCATTCAACGAGGCGGTCGATGATCACCTGGATGCCGTCACGGCGTACGGCGTGCCCGGTTATCAGCAGGCCAAGGTTTCCGTGGAACGATGGATGAATGCGACGCATCCCAATTCGGTATCGATCGCGATTTACATCTTTGCTCTGGTGCTTTGCTTGGCCTATTTCGCCTTCGGCAACGAATCGCTTCGCAAAGTCGCATGGGGCACGGTTTTGATCTCGTTTCTCGTCCACACCGTGGTGTTGGCGGCGCGAATTTACGTGACCGGTCGGGCGCCGGTGATCAACCTGTATTCCTCGGCCGTCTTCATCGGTTGGGGCGCGGTGCTGTTCGGCTTGGTCGTCGAACGAATTTATCGGTACGGCACCGGATCATTCATGGCGTCGATCGCCGGCGCGATGACATTACAAGTCGCTTACGGTTTGACGCTCAGTCCCGGCCAAGGCGACACGATGCCCGTGTTGCAAGCGGTTCTGGACACTCAGTTCTGGTTGTCGACGCACGTGATCAGCGTTTCACTGGGCTACGTCGCCACGATGGTCGCCGGCGTGCTGGGGATCGCCTACTTAGTCGCCGGTTGGATCGGCAAGCCGCCCAAGGCGATGAAAGAACTGTACGGCAGCATCTACGGTGCGACCTGTTTGGGCATCCTGTTCAGCACCATCGGCACGATTCTGGGAGGCCTCTGGGCCGACGACAGTTGGGGCCGTTTTTGGGGATGGGACCCCAAAGAGAATGGAGCATTGCTGATCGTGATTTGGAACGCGTTGATGTTGCACGCCCGTTGGGACAAGATGGTCGGCGGCCGCGGTTTTTCTGTGTTGGCGATCGGCGGCAACATCATCACCGCATGGAGCTGGTTCGGAACCAACGAGCTGGGCATCGGGCTTCACAGCTACGGGTTCACCGAAGGCACGATGTTCTGGTTGACGACGTTTTTCGCCACTCAGATGGCCTTCATCGTCGCCGGGCTCGTTTTCTGGCGCAAACCGGACGCGTCGGCCGGATGATCTCCGGCCGGCGAGCCCCGCCCTCCACCCGAGTCTGTTTCGGTTGGCGTTGATCGTCAAAATCGTGACAGACCGAAATGGTTGAAGGATGTTCGCGAATCGACATGGCGCGATTCGCCTACCCTTCCCTCAGCAACCGAACGGCCTGTCGTAACCTCTAGAAAACCTGCCACAAGGCATCGTCGGCGATCGGGACGAACTCTCCTCGCTTTCCGAGCCGTGGCGATCGAGAACGATTTGGGTGCCGGCACCCACCCCGATGGTCCAAAACAAAGCCGGGCGGACGAAAAACTCGGCAAGGGTGCTGGTTAGCAATCCGCCCACGATGACCGTCGCGATGGGGTACAAGATCTCTTTGCCCGGGTCTCCGGCGGCCAAGGCGAGCGGTAGCAAACCGATGCCGGACGTCAGCGCCGTCATGAGCACCGGAGCCGTTCGTTCCTGTCCGGCTCGTCGCACCATTTCACGAGTCCACGATTCGCCGTCGTGTTCGACCAAATGAATGTAGTGGTTCAGCAACAGGATGCCGTTGCGACTGGCGATTCCGCACAACGAGATGAATCCGACCATCGCCGCGACCGTCAAGTTTTGATCGGTCATGACAAGCGCCGCCACCGCGCCGATGAATGCGGTCGGCAAGGCGACCAACACTTGCATCGAGAAGTTGACGTTGCCGAACAACGTGTAGAGAACCAAGAACATGCCCAGCAATGCGATTCCCGAAAGGATTGTCAACCGACGTGCCGCCGATTGCTGGCTCTCGAATTGCCCGGCGTATTCGATGAAGTAGCCAGGCTCCAGTTCCATGTCGGCCAGTCGTGTTTTGATGTCGCTGACCACGTCGACGACGCCCCGCTGCGACACGTTGGCTTGCAACACGATTCGACGTCGCACCTGTTCGCGTTTGATCATGTGCGGTCCGCCACTTTCGTAGATGTCGGCGACGGCCTCCAGTGGCAACGTTCCTCCATCGGGAATCGGAACGGCGAGCCGCTTGAGTTTCGTGATATCCTCGCGGTAGGGCTCGTCCATTCGCAGGATCAAATCGAACGTGCGTTGACCGAGCAGGACCTGGCTGATCACTTTCCCGCTCATCGCCGTTTCGACGAGTTCCATCACGTTGGCCGGTCGCAATCCGTTTTGCGTGAGAGCCCTGCGGTTCAGTTCGATGCGAAGCTGTGGAATGTTGGTCTGTTGCTCGATCATCACGTCGGCCAAACCGGGCACGTCGGCGATGCGTCGCTCCATCTCCGCCGCCATATTTCGCAGGACGTCGAGATCGTCGCCGTAGAGTTTGATGCCGATCTGCGATTTGACGCCCGAAATCATATGGCTGATTAAGTGAGCCAGCGGTTGCTCGGTGCTCGACACCACGCCCGGAATGTCCTCCATCGTTTCGCGAATC
>CAYVRC010000113.1:0-1759 GCA_964453205.1 uncultured Pirellulaceae bacterium
TCTTTTGACCCCCCACCCGCCACTGTGGAGACAGCCCAATGCCGCTTTATGAAATCGAAACCGAAGCCCACATCATCATCACCTGGGCCGATAACGAGGACGACGCCCGCGACGTCGTCAACGAAGCTTATCCGTCGGACGAAGTCGTTCGTTTGACCCGTCGCCCGCGTGATTCCTGGGTCATCAGCAAAGGCGCTCTGGGCTTGACGACGACCAAGCTGGACCCGTGTGTAATCGCACGCGATTGCCTGAGCAAATCCGCCGGCGACAAAGTCAATGCGATCCGCTTGTACCGCATGGAAACCGGCAGCGACTTGGAACAGGCACGCCGGGCGATCGAATCGAACATGGTCATGGGTTGGTGACACCGTTTTCGGAATTGTGGGCCCCGATCCGGTCCGACCGACTGAAATCGAGCCGCAGGACGTCAAGCCGGCTGATGCTGGCCGTGCTGTTGCTATGCACGCTCGGTTTGACCGGCTGTGACGGTTGTCGTCGACAACAAGCGGCCGATGAGATTGAACCCGACATGCCGCTGACCGAATTCAGCGCCGAGCCACCGGTCGGCTATCCGGCCGATAAAGCTTTGTCGGCTTGTGGCATCAAACCGGGGCACTGGTTCACGGCATCCCAAGCCGTCAAAGCCAACCTGGGTGATCGCCGCGGCGACTTGCGGAGTTTCCTGACGTTGCCGGTCTTGGACGCCGACGGCATGACGACCGGACGCAGCGAGACGTCGGCGATCCAATCCGTTCGCTCCGTCGTGCTGCCCAAGGGTCAACAGCGACAGTTCGAATTCCGATTGCTGGCTCCGCTACCCGATGGCTCCGGGCAAAACCGTGGCGTGCTGCAATCACGATTGGAGCTGGCCGGACAGGCCCGACCGTTCTCGGGTGACGACCAGCCTTTCGAACTGCTGGCACCCCAAGAATATTTCTTCGTCGTCTTGACGAAACGTCCCGAACGGTTCGCACGTTTGAAGGTCGCCGATTGGTTGCGGCCGCTGAGCGAGATCGATTCCTCGGTCGAAAACAATTATCGCTTGGTCATTCCCCAGGACGAAGGCCTGCTGCCGCTCCCCGAAACCATGCTGGACCTGACCGCCGTTGCGGTGATCTTTTGGGACGACCTGCCGGCGGAAAACCTGACGCCGAATCAAGTCGCGGCGATTCAAGATTGGCTGCATTTCGGTGGTCGACTGATCGTCAACGGCAGCGATGCCGCAGAGTCGATCCGGCGAAGCCTGCTGGCATCCGTTTTGCCTTGGACGCCGCTGGGCAACTTGGAACTGAGTCCGGCCGAGTCGACCGAGTTGCTGAAAACTTTTTCGGTCGCTTCGGACCGATCGGTCGAAAAACAAATCGCCCTGGTCAGCGACGGCACCGCGAGAATCGCGATGGAGGGTTCGCCGCACCGAGACGCGTTGCCGATCCCCGCATCGGGAAATTTGATCGCACGTCGCGGCATCGGGCGCGGCGACGTCCTGCAATCGCGGGTCGACCTGTTGGGTGAATGGCTGACCGCGTGGAATTCTTACGACAGCTTTTTCAACGGCGTGCTGCTCGGGCGTCCGGCGCGAAAAATCGTCCCTTCCTCCGATGGATTCGACGCGAGACATCGGCACGCCTTCGCCGAACCGTTGGCGGCTCGATCCGTGTCGCTGATCAACACCGGCTTTCGCTTGGCCTCGCGAGACGCGTCGATTCCGTCAAGCCGAGGCGACGACGAGGCCAACGACGCCGACACGTCGGCGATTCAG
>CAYVRC010000113.1:1859-12622 GCA_964453205.1 uncultured Pirellulaceae bacterium
CATCCGGGGGCGGCGACGAACCGGAATCGAAAGGGACGGATTCGTGGGCCGCCCGATCGTTTCGCCCCAAGGCGTATTCGGGGATCGCGGGTTGGAGCAACGCCACCGACATCGTCAATCGGTCGCGTGAATCGCTTCGCCGACAAGCGGGGATCGAGATCCCTTCGATCGACCTGGTCGCGAAATCGCTCGCGATTTACTTGGTCTTGCTGGTGCCGTTGAACTATTTGATCTTTCGGATGCTGGGACGGACCGAATACGCCTGGTTCGTGGTCCCGCTGATCGCGATCGTCGGCGCGGTCGCCGTGGCCCGCGTTGCACGATTGGACATCGGGTTCGCGCGGAGCCAAAACGAACTGGCGGTTCTGGAACTCCAGCCTGATTACTCACGTGGGCACCTGACGCGGGTCGTCGCGATCTACAATTCGCTCTCGACCTCGTACGAAGTCCGATTCGATTCGATCCATTCGGTCGCGTCGCCGATGGACGCCCCTTGGACCTACGATGCCGGCGTGGCAGCGGCGACGAACAGCTTTCGAACCTCGCCCGCCGGTGGTCCGGTGTTGACCGGTTTTTCGGTCGACAGTAATCGCATCGGGATGCTGCACGCCGAGCAAATCGTTGACCTGGGCGGCACGATCCGCCTGTTGCGCGACGAAGCACCGGAGGACGGCGGACGGCCGGGGACTTGGACGCTCATCAACGACACCGACGCGGACTTGTCCGACGCCGTGGTGGTCCGCGGCGAAGACGATTCGCGGGTTTCCGTCGCGATCGTCGGTGATTGCCCCGCGACAGCCGATTCGCGGCTGAGGTTCGGTGAGAAAAGCGGCAATGCGATGGGGCCGGGCGAGGACAAATTGTCGGCGTCGCTGTGGCGGGCCTTGGTAAACTCCTGGAATCTGTCGCCGGGTGAGTGTCGGTTGGTCGCGCGGATCGAAAAACGGTTTCCCGGAATGCAGATCACTCCCGCCACGACGCAGGTGAGCGGCGAAACGGTCTTGGTCGCGCATTTGCTGTATCCGGCAGCGGCGTTGCCGTCGAAAGATCTGAACTTGATCACCGATTTCCGACGGGTGCAAACCGAATTGTCCGGCGACGGTCCAACGGGCGAAATCACCGACGAAACGATCGACGAAACAGCCACCGGCACCGCGGAGTCGCCATGATCACGCTCGAGGGATTCGGAAAAGACTATGGGGACTTCACCGCCGTCGAATCGATCGATTTGAACATCGCCGCGGGCGAGACGTTCGGCTTCATCGGTCCCAACGGTGCGGGAAAAAGCACGACGATTCGATTCCTGGCGACGCTGTTGCGGGCAACCCGTGGACGCGGGGAAGTGGCCGGACACGATGTGATGAGCGATCCGATCGGCGTCCGTCGGCAGGTCGGCTACATGCCCGATAACTTCGGCGTCTATGACGGCATGCGGGTGTGGGAATTCCTGGACTTCTTCGCCGTCGCGTATCGCATCGGACGAACCGAGCGTCGCCAAATCATCGACAACGTTTTGGAATTGCTGGATCTGACGCACAAACGCGACGACTTCGTCAACGGATTGTCACGCGGGATGAAACAGCGATTGTGTTTGGCAAAGACGCTGGTTCACGATCCGCCGGTCTTGATCTTGGACGAGCCGGCGAGCGGTTTGGATCCCCGGGCGCGTGTCGAAGTCAAGGCGTTGCTGAAAGAGCTTCGCAAGATGGGCAAGACGATTCTGATCAGCAGTCACATCCTGACGGAACTGGCGGACTGTTGCACGGCGATCGGAATCATTGAACGGGGCCAATTGTTGCTGCACGGTCCCATCGCCACGGTTTACAGTCAGATCCGGCAAAACCGCATCGTCGAAATTCAGTTCACCAAGAACCAAGATGCCGGACTGTCGATTTTGCGGAGCCACCCGGATTTGCACTCGATCGAAGTCGAACCGATCGGTGTGATCGCCGAATTGGCGACCGACGACGAAGGCTTGGCGGCCTTGATGGAAGAGATGATCAATGCGGGTGTCCGGATGAAATCCTTCAACGATCGCGATCCGACCTTGGAAGACGTCTTCATGACGGTCACGAAAGGTCTGGTCAGTTGACGTCGTCCGAGGGCGTAGGGTCGGGCAGCGAGTCTCGGATGACGGCGATTTCCTCCTGAGCTTTCTTGACGACGGTTTCGGCCCATTGTTCGCTTCGGAACGAATCGACCAGCGCATTGAGGCCTCGGATGCGTTCCTCGGCCGTGGGCAGCTCGTTGATTTCACGAAATCGCCGCGTCAAATCTTCGACGCGGGAATCGGTCTGGTGAACGGTCGGACGACCGACCAATCGCTGCAGTTCGCCGCGGGCCATCGCCGCCATGGATTCGATTTGCAAATCGATCGGGCCACCCGAATTGGCGAACAGCGTCAACCACGCCTGCAACTGTTCTTTGGCTTTGCCCGGCGAAGCCTGACGCAGCTGCATCGCACGATAGAACGCTTGTTCGTGCGGCGACAAGTGTTCCACCCCGTCGACCCGTTTGGCCTTCGCCGCCAGCCGTTTCAAGTACCGGTCCAGTTCCAATTCCTCGCGTAAATCTTCCACGATCGGCAAGCGTCCGTCGTCGGGATATTCCGTGATGAATTGGCGCATCAAGGGTTCGGCGGCGAGCAGATTGTCGGCGCGATCGGCGGCGCGGATCCGGGTGAAAAGCTGATCGGCACTCGGCGTCCGAACCGACATCCAGAACAACACGATGCCGCCGGCAAGGATCAAGACCATGCCCATGATCGACAGTGTCTGAATCCACCGGTACCGGCCTTCGCTGGAAGGCTCGGACCCGGAAAACAAATCGGCCCGTTGGCTCGGATCCACCGCATGAAAAGAAGTCTGTCCGTTGACGTCGTTCGAGCCATCGCTTTTTTCCGACGGAACGCTTGGCGGTTGCACCGTCGCCCGACCCGATTGCGAAGCGACGGTCAAATCGGCAGGCCCGGCCGGCGACATTTCCCCGCCGCCGGTTTCCCGCCGGCCGCCTCGGTGATTCCGCGGGTCGTGTTCGCCGATCCGATCGGAGTCCGGGCGGACGGGGTCCGAGCGATCCAAGCTCCAATCGTTCGAGTCGAGATCCGATTCGATTCGTTGCCCGCCGGGCTGCCCTTTCGGCCCCACCGGATCCGTCCCGCCACGTCCGGAATCGGTATCGGCATCGCGGGCCGAACGATGGGAGGACGGAGAAGCTTGACGATTCTGTTGACCGACTTTGGTGACCGAGTCCTTGTCGTTCCGCGTGGCTTCGCGGAGCAAACCCGCCTTCATCGCCTTCAACCGGTTTCCCACCGCCCGCGCCGTGGGCGGGCGGTCTTCCGGTTTCTTTTCCAGCAGGTGGTCGACCAAGTTGACCAGGTCCTCGGGCAGATTTTCGTCGATCAATCGCAACGACACCGGCCTTTCGTGGCGTAGGGCTTCGATGACCTTGGTGGAGCTTTTATCGGAAAACGGCGGGCGTCCCGAAAGCATCGCGTACATCGAACTGCCCAGCGAATACAGATCCGTTCGCGTCGTGATGGGCAACCCGTCGGCTTGTTCGGGAGCCATGTAGTCGGCCGTCCCCAGCACACTGCCCTCCATCGTCTGTTCGCCGAAACCGAACAGCTTGGCGATTCCGAAGTCCACCAACATGACGCGACCGCCACCGGTCAGCAACAAGTTGGCCGGCTTCAGATCACGGTGAATCACACCGATGTCGTGCGCGTGCTTGAGCGCCGCGCAGACTTGGGTGGCGATGTCGACCGCGCGGACCCAAGACAAACGTCGTTCGCGTCGGATGACGGTCCGAAGGGATTCACCGTGGACCAGTTCCATCGCGTAAAAAAGTTGTCCTTTCTCTTCGCCATAGCCGATCAGCCCGACGATGTTCTCGTGACGCAATCGACGCAGCGTTTCGACTTCCGCGGCGAAACGTCGGCGAAATCGCATTTCGTCGGCGACATGATTGGCGATCAGCTTGACGGCTACCTTCTGACCGGTCGATTCATGGGTGGCTTCATAGACGGACCCCATGCCTCCGCGTCCGATCAGTTCGCCGACCCGATAAGGTCCCAGGAATTCAGCCGTTGTCATGTCGATTTTCTTTCAGCAAGAGCAGACGGACATTGTAGACAAGCGGGGCGGAATTCGTCACGCTTCCCGACGACCCGGAAACTCGACGAATCCGATCCTTGCATTGCATGCAGTCGATTTCGAGCCGTGGAACACGGCTTTCGCCGTAACAAGACAATTCGCCCTAGGACGTTGAAGATGCGTTTGCCTCGTTCCGCCAAGCTGGCCAGTCTGCCGGTCGCCTACGCGCTGCTTCGTTGGTTCGCACAGCCGCCGATCGCGCTGGGATGGCTGGTGTTTTTGGTTCCGCTTCCTTTGTTGTTGTGGTCGGACCAGCCCGATCATCGCACGCGGCGGTTGGGCGGATACGGTTGGGTTTATTTGGCCGGTTTCGGGTACTGGCTGATTTCACTTCAGGGACTTCGACACGCCAACCCGCTGCTGTACCCCGCCTGGATCGCGTTGTCGGCTTACCTTGCGGTCTACGGCGTCGCGTTCTTGATCGCGCATCGCCGTTTGAAAATCTGGAAAGTTCCGACGATTCTCGCGGCACCGGTCGCGTGGGTCGGATGCGAGTGGCTTCGGAATTACGTGTTGAGCGGCCTTTCCGTTTGCATGCTTGGTCATAGCTTGGCCGAGCATCCGATGCTGATCCAAATCGCCGACACGCTGGGCACCTACGGGGTCAGCTTCGTGATCGCGATGATCGCCGCGGGCATCTACGAGGCGATGCGTTTGCTGCGGACACGCGAAGACATCGTTACGGGCATGCTCTCGGTCGGTGCGGCGGTCGTCGTGCTGGCGGCCTGCCTGGTTTATGGCTGGCACCGACTCGGCCAACCGACGCCGCCGGGCGATTTGAATCTATTGCTGGTCGGACTGGATGAACAAACCGAGTACGAGCAGGATCAGGATCGCGAACGGGAGATCTTCACGGCCTACACCCGCAAGACGATCGAAGTGATCACGTCGATGGACAAGCAGTCAACGGACAAGATCGACGTCGTCGTCTGGCCGGAATCCATGTACTCCGGTGCAATGCCTTGGATGGTGACGGCCGACGACCTGAACGTCCCGCCGGAAGCCGGCATGGACGCGCGGGAGTTTCGCGACAACATCGAACAGTGGCGTGCCGCCTACAAACAGCGGGCCGCGGACATGAGTCGCCTGATCGGCGGCGAGACGCACATGATCGCCGGCGGTGGTGTGATCGTTTACGGCGAACGCATCAAGCCGTACAGCGGGCTGGTCCATGTGACTCCCGATGGGCAGATCGACTGGTACGGAAAGACGCACTTGGTTTTGTTCGGTGAAACGATCCCGATTCTCTCAACCTGGTCAATCTTCGAATCGATCGTGCCGCCGGGTCTGGGGCTCGCACGCGGCAAAACCGCCAAGGCATTTGGTATCGACGACACCCGCTTGGCCGCCAACATTTGCATCGAAACGGCGGTCGAACGAGTCGCCGTGAATCATTTTCGTCAGTTCCTTCACAACGGCGAAGGGTTGCCCGACGCCATCATCACCGTGACCAATGATGCTTGGTTTGATCATTCCAGCGTCGTCGAGCACCATCTCCGGTGCGGACAGTTGGTCGCGGTGGCGTGTCGCCGGCCGCTTCTATCGGCCGGCAACGGCGGTCCCACCGCTTGGATCGACAGTTGCGGACGCGTGGTCAAGCGGGTCCCGCCGGGCCAAGCCGGTCACTTACTGGCTAGGCCGAACTTGGACCCAAGAATCCCGGCGTATTTATCACTGAGCGACTGGCCTGCGGCGGTGATGGGGCTCGTCGCGTTTGCCTCGTTTGCCAGCTCGCTCTACAGCAAAAGGAAGAAGCGATCGCGCGAGGCTGCCTGATGTGGGTGGAAGATGCACCAAAGAACGCCTTCGGCTACTGACACGATCCACCTTTTGACGTCCTACACTCGGTTGACTGAGGCGACCGCTCGATCGATGCCTGCGGCAGGCAACGCACAACGCTGAGCCAAGCGGCCGATGACCTCGGCGGGTGTGCGACGTAGTTCGTCAAAATCGATCACGACGTGATCTCGCTCCCTCAAAGCCGATTCGCGCCGATCGAGTAGGTTCTTCAGTCTCTTTTCCAAACCGTCCGCTATCCACCAGGAATCTCTCCGCCCCGCGGCAGCCCGCCGGCAGGAGTCGATCACATCCTCGATCGGTCGGTGCACCGAAACGAACCGTACGCTCTGTCCGGCGATTCCCCAAGCTTCCTCGATCTCCCCGACTAGGCCGCACATTACCGGGTGTTTGCCGCCGATTCCGACTCGTTCGGCTTTGGCTGCTTGGCGGCGACGGCGACAAGCCCACAGTTTCAACATCTGGACCCGCGCCTGAGCGGTCCCCTTGGGTCCCCAGTCATGGGTTTCTTGGCCGAAGCTCTCGATGCAGACGTTCCTCAATGCTTGATCTTCAAATGTCGTGTACTCAGTCTCGGCGACAAAGAAGGGGCCACCGACGTCAACACCCAGTGCTCGCAGGACGCCGGTCACCAGCGAGGTTCCGCCGCGCCAAAGCCCCAGGACTGCAAACGCGGGCAGATTCGTGGCCGGCGCGACCGGCGAGTCACCGGTCGTTTGAGCGAGCAGCTTCCCGAGCACGGGTACCTCATGATCGCCCGGATTCAAGGCGTCGATGGCCAACTCGGCGTTGCGGATCACTCGTGGTGCTTCCGTTTCGGGCAATCGTTCACGCAGCAGCGTGATGTTGGCTCGGGCGGCCAACCGATGCCGACCTATTTGGTGGGCGGCAACCGCATACTCGTCCATCGCTTTCCAGCGATACGCCGATTCATCAAGGAATAAACGGTCCTTGGCCGGTGCCATTGCGATGGCTTTCTCCGCGGCAGCGAAGGCCGCCGGCCAATTGCCTTGATGACGAAAGAAATGGGCCAATCGCACCAACGGTTCGGCGCGTGATGGCCGCGCCTCATGGGCACGCAGATACGCTTCCACGATCTCATCGTCGGGTCTCGACGTGGATCGCAGCAACTCGGCGACTTGATAGATGGCGTACCAAATTTCCTCCTTGTAGCCCGACATGCCGGCACGCGTTTCGTACGCTTCGATGGCCTCCTCGGATCTTCCCGCGTCGCGCAGGCTCTGGCCGAGGTAAAACCAATAGCGAGCGTTGTCCGGTGATGATCGCAACGCCTCTCGCAGAACGACCACATCGCGTTGGTACTTATCCGGCCGCTGCGACCGGGCTCCGCCACCGATGCGTCGATCAATCAATCCGTCCAGGATTCCGAGCGAAAAATCTCCATCACAAACCGGATACTCGTGCAGGACACCTTCGTAACGCCAGTTCCGATCGCTTCGAAACACCTGCATCCGCCGGTATCGCAGACCGCCGTCCACGATGGGTAGTTCATAGGCATCCCGATTGAGATGATGACGCAACCGCTCTGGATCAAATCCATCGACCACCTGTAGCACGTCATCGGCATCGATCACCAGAAGGTAATCGGTCTCCGGCGCGGCCAGCCGCAGGGCTTCGGACCGGTTTTCAGCGAAGTTGACCCACCTTCGATGAATCAACCGTCCGGGCAGAGCCGCCAGTGACTCCGAAACCACCTCGGGTGTGTGATCGCTTGACCCGGTATCGACAACGGTCCAGTGATCGAGCAGCGGAAGAACCGATCGCAAGCAACGTCCCACGACATGCGCTTCGTCGCGAACGATCATGCACAGGCCGAGGTTCACTCGATTCGTGCTCAAGGCACGACCTTCTTATCTGTCTTTTTATCAGTCGATTCTGCTCGTGCTTTATCCAGAGGCGGCGCGAAGAGTTCCTCGTAGCCAAGTCGACCGGCCCGCGCGACGCGCAGTTCCCTCAACCGAGTCGCCAAAGCATCGATCGAAAACTCCTTTCTGTTGGGGACCACGCCCGATGGATGTGAGGATCCTCTGAACTGATTGAGCTCTGGAATCTCAGCTTCTATACGTTCGTAAAAGGCAGCCCGGCATGCTTTCGATAGCGAGCCCATGCTCGAGTATCATTCCGGGGGCTTGCTTCAAGCGATGCTGCGTACAGATAGGAAACCATCTTACTTCGCAACATGACCGCCTCAGCCGGCCCGCATTCGATCAATAGACGCACAAACGCATCCAAAAGCTCTTCGAGCGATTTCGGATTCTTGACGTCGATCGAATCATCGGAGGGCAATTCCCAAAGTGTCAAGAAGCGTCTCGTTGCGGTATTCGGATTCAATTCCTTAAGTAGGGAGATTCCTGCATGCGAAAAGACATGCAACAGTGGAATCTTGCATCTCATCCACCCGGCGTAGCGTGGTGCGTCTATGTGGTCATAAAGGTTATAGCCATGGTTGTGCACGACCCAGGATGACGCCTTCGAAAACCGGCGAGCTTCGTTGGAGTCCGAATCACGAAACACGCTCCTCCTCGGATTGATTTTCAGTACCACGTGGGTTTCGACGCCCACAATCGTCGAATCGGAATCCAGATCCTCATCGTAGACGTTGTAGGCACCGTGCCGCTTTGGAGGCAACGGCCCTTCGAGAATGATCGGTTCGCGGATACTCACTCTCAATGGCAACTCGGCCAGCACATCCAATATGAATTGCCGGTCTGTGCATGAGATCATAAACGGAATCTGTTCGCGAAATCCAACCGGTCGTATCCGGAGCCTACCTAAACCGGGGTCGTCAATGATTCCTCCGCCAATGTGGTCGATGTTAGCGTCATCGCAACGCCCGATTCGCAAGCCAAAGCTTTCTGAGTTTTTCAAACTCAACATCCATTTTTGATGACCCGAAACGTTTCTCAGGACGATGAAGCCGTAGATCGGTTCGAGAAATGGCTGCTCCTGCTCGTCCAACCGAAGTTCGAGTTCAACTCCTTCCAAATTCTCGACAAATCTCCGTTGTGGCTCATCGGCAATGACGAGCATAGAGGCCACCCATATCCAACCGAATGAAAACCCGCCTCGGACTATCATCATTGGGGTCTGATTGTACGCACCAACGAACGGCTTCAACACACCTGCTCTCAACACGGTCGTTCGTGATGCAACGCTGTATTTGATCATTATCTCTTCGACTTTCGATTCAGTGGCCGTTGCATCCTCACGGGTGCGGTTCGTCAAAGTGCGCTGATTCCAATTCCTTGCGGCTCTGTAACCACTTGAACTGGTCGTCAGACAGATCCGTCGTAAATTCTATATTGTTCTGCTGTAAGTAGAATTCCGAGGCAGATCCATATTCACCCATCAGATTTTCGTTGGCGACTTTCCTCTGCATTCCAGTTGTGTCTCTGTCGCTGTGTCCACCGTAGAATTGATGCATTATCTCGTGGGCTGCAACCCTCTCTTCATTGTCCCCTCGAACGTTTATGTCCACTTGTGGACCAGGATTAACGACGGCGCCAATGTAGCCCAAATCCCGAATAATTTCTCGGAATACGATGCAAGGCGCCCCCTTCGCAAAAAAAGTATGCCCGAGGACGAGTTTCTCTCCGATACCAGCAGACTTAAGCTCCTCATAGATCGTTTCTGGCGCATCACCATCGTCAATCCTTGATTGTTCGTAGGCGGCTACCATCTGTACGCCCCAAAAGAGAGCGGTGGACCATGAATCTCGTATGCGTCTAGCATTTTCTTTAGACCAGCTGTGGCTGTTCTCGGGATCGTTTGTGTCCCGATTCGTAAACCAATACTGGCTGAACTCAAATACCTTTCTCTCGTTCCAGCCAGGTTTGTCTTCGAATTCTCTCGGGATTATCCCTGTTCCTTCGAGATAGTCCCGCACGAATGAAAGCACTGATTGTTCGTCAACAATTCCAGGGAAGAAGAGTTCATCGTCGCCATCCTCGGGAACGATGCCATTAATGCCGGGCCAATCCATGCTATCGAACTCAATCCACAGGCTACGATGCGCGATCAATTCGTCAGTTACCAGTCGTAGTGGGACCTCGTTGGGAAGCCCGCCGTCCTTGTCTCGCTCCAAGGCTGTGCTCATGCCGTTGATGAAGTCCATCTGTTCAACCACTTCAGCTTGATCATGAACCGCGACGATCCAGTTGTTACCCGGCTGCGGTTGTTTGATCAGGAAGAAAACGTCGAGGGTCTCCATGCCGGGGTCCAGCGGCATGGTTAGTGTTTTCTCAAAGGATGAAAACAATAGCGGATCACTTATGTCGATCAATTCATCGTTCAGTCCAGCTCCCACTGGGACCACCAACGGTAAATGTGGTTCAGTGTGCCCCTATAGTTGTCGTCGTGTTGAAGGCCGGCCCCCGCCGGATCGTCGTTGGGGTCACGGCCCGGATCCGCTCGGCTGTCCGGATCGAAAACGCGCAGGGTCAGGTTACCAGGATCAACCCAAGCCGGTATCGCCGGTTCAAAGTCGACCTCGACACCTAGCGACATGTGAAGTTTGCCCCTCCACTCCAATTCCGGATACACAAGGTCGATGGCGTCGTCGAGATCTTCGTTTTCAGCGGGCTCCCGCTCAAAGAAATCGTTCGTATAGTTCGGGTCGGATCGTCCTCTTTCGGTGAAATTGACATCTTTCACCTCGATGCCAGCTTTCTTGACCGCGACGAGCGAAGTTCCGACCTCGTGGTGTTCGTTGCTGTACTTGTAGAATGGAACGTAGAAGGCGGTGCCATACTCAGGGGTGTTTCCGCCGACTGGACCCCAATCAAGCAT
>CAYVRC010000113.1:12632-19231 GCA_964453205.1 uncultured Pirellulaceae bacterium
CCGGACATCTTGGGCTGAACCCATGATTATTTGGTTGGTGTAAACTTCGGCGGCCCACAAGTCGCCCCCCGCATCGAGCAACGATTGCCGAACCGCCTCGGGGTCACCGCTGGTCGGTGCCGGAATCGATGCTTCATCCTTGAAGACGATCAATGCAAAGTAGTCGATTTCTCCGGGGCTTGTCTCTTCGGCGAGCGGCAGTTCCCACAAATGGTCGTTGTGAAACCATAGAATGTCGCCATTTGCAAACCACTCGGTTTCCCTATCGCCCAGATAGTTTTCTGTGATTGAAACCTCCTGGCTTCCATCGATCGGGTCGTCGGGATAGGGACCTCCAGATCCACCTGAGCTGCCCGTCCCGCCGGTTGATCCCGTTCCACCGGTCTCGCCGGTGCCTCCGTCTCGGGTGATCGGGCCACCGAGTTCGGTTCCCATCGCAGTGGCGTCGGCGTACCCGATGGGCTGGTCACGCGAATCTGCCTTTGCCTGCGGCTGGCTCGCTATCGTTTCTTCGACACTGGTCGTTGGCCGGGTGTGAGAATCGTTCAGGAACGTAATCACCGACCGGAAATCTTCGGAATCGACCGGTCCGTCTCCGTTGATGTCGAAGCGGCTTGCGGTGGATGGGTCATCCGCGGTGTCGACATTGCGAGTGATGGCATTGGCGACCAAGACCGCGTCCAGCGCTGTGACCGCATCGTCCCCGCTTACATCAAGCTCAGAAGTTTCGGGGGGGGGCGCAATGCCCCAATCCGCCGACAGCATGGTGTGGCGTTCCAACAATTGAACTCTCAACGCACGACGTCGGGCCCGCTTGGCGCTTTGACTTGTTTTCAACATCCATCGATCCCCCGGCTTGGTTGGTTTCGGTTACGGCCTCACTGCCAAACCTAGCGCCTCGGTGGTGGGGATCAACGGGTCCCGATGTCGCGTGGCGGGCTGACGCATGTCGAAGGTCCCACGGGGTCGGTTCGGCAGAGGGCCGGTCGTGATCCCGACAAGTTTCAAGTTCTTTCGCCCTCGTTGCTGCCCGAAATTCAAGCTGCGATGGAACACTACCTCAACTGGGACAGGTCGCGATTCACTTGGATCCCTTGCCCGGAAGCGCTTGCCTGCTGCTTCCATTTCGGATCGTTTCTTGGAATCTCATCCGCGAACCGCTCTGGCACGAAGGTGTCTAGGTGTTTTTTCGCGGCGATCGCTTCCGCCGACGAGGAACCGGCAAGATTCACCCATTCCTGCGGATCGCCCCGCAAGTCGTACAGTTCCTCCGTCGCATCACGATGACGCACATAACGCCAATCCTTGCCGACCACCGAAGCGTTGCCGATTCCGAAGATCGTCACCGAAGCGTCCCTCCAGGTTGCGTTGGGATCGTTCAACAGCGGTACGAACGAATCACCGTCGAGTGACTTCGGCGGCAAGCCGCAGTAATCGACCAGCGTGGGATACAAGTCCAGCAGGTTGACCGGCGCATCGCAATCGGATCGCTGATCCATGTCCGGCGTCTTGACGATCAACGGCACTCGCGTCGCTTCGCCCCAGCCGGTCGCCTTACGATAGCGAAGCTTTTCGCCCAAATGCCAACCGTGATCGCCCCAAACGACGACGATCGTGTTTCCGGCGTGCGGAGATTCTTGCAACGCGTCGAAGATCACGCCCAGGTTGGCATCGGCGTAGCTGACCATCGCCAGGTAGGCCCGCGCGGCTTGTTTCAACAAGTCATTCTGTTTCAGCCACAAGTAATCAGCACTGGCGGTGAACTTTGGCCGGCCGGCAGGCGTCACGATATCGGCAAGGTCGCCTTCGTTGATGGGTGGCAGTTCGATTCGATCAATGTCGTAAAGATCGAAAAACTCTTGCGGCGCAAAAAACGGCAGGTGCGGCCGAAACAAACCCACCGCCAGAAAGAACGGCCGATCGTGTTCGGCCTGCAGTTGACCGGCAGCCCACTGGGCGACCTTGTAATCGGAAGTCTCCGCGATGCCGCCGCGCGTCGGGCCCCACGCGAATTCGCTGCCGCTGCGTTTTGTGAATTCCGATTCAGGACCGGGACGTCCGTTGATCAGATTCTTGTCGCGGGATGTCAGCTTCGAAAGATCTACGCCGACGCCACGACCCGCGGGCGACCAATCTTGAAACGCCCACTGGCCTTGGTCGCGACCTTGCCGGGTGCTGTGGGCGTGAAAGATCTTGCCGCGTGAGATCGTCTGATAACCGTGCTTGGCAAAGTACTCGGGCAACGTCGCGTTTTGCTGGACGATCGGGCTGCAAAGCATGTTGTTGGAGTTGCCGTAAACGCCCGTCGTGCTGGGACGAAACCCGCTGAGCAGGGCTGATCGCGAAGGGCCACAAACCGGTCCGGCACAGGAAGCGTTTTGAAACACGACGCTTCCCGATTTGGCGAAGCGTTCCAGGTTCGGCGTGATGGCTTGGGGGTGACCGCCGAAAGGCGACGCCCAGTCGTTCAAATCATCGATCGCGATGAACAACACGTTGGGTCGCATTTGCTGCGACTCATCGGCTCGGGCCATGCAGGACAGTCCGAGCATCCAAACGATCAGCAACCCAACTCTCATGACTTGATTCCAAAATCAAACACGACCACGTTTCTTGTTTTTGAACGATTTCGGTTTGCCGTCACGCGCCGGCTTACCGGGTCCGGTTCGACCGGCGTTGGGCCGACCGCCGCCGGGGCGTCCCGGCCGGGCCCCGAACTTACCGCCACGATTTCCGAAACTGCCGGGTTCGTTGCGGTTCGGTCCGCCGTCGTCGGTCTTGAGTCGCAGCGGTTTCCCGGCGACCCGTGTCTTTTGCAAGGTTTGATAGACGTCGGCGGGCATCCCCGAGGGCAGATCCACAATCGTGAATTTGTCGTGGATCAAGATCGGCCCGATGAACTCGCCGTCGATGCCGCCTTCGTTGGCGATCGCACCGACGATGTTCCCGGGTTTGACGCGGTCGTGACGGCCGACTTCGATGCGATAGCGGGTCATGCCTTCACGCGGCGGGCCGAGGGCTTTTCGGGGCGGTCGTCGGCTGTCGTCGAATTCGCCGTCGACCGATCGATGCTTGCCGAAGGGCTTGGCCCCTCGCGAATCATCGCGGCCGCGATCGTCTCGTTCGTTCTTCGGCAACTCTTTGGCAAAGAACGAACGACCGTTTTGTGATTGAAAGGCCAAAGCCGCGGCGATCTGTTCCATCGCTACGCCGGATTCTTCGGCACAGTCTTTGACCAATTGAACAAAGACATCCAAGTTTTTCTCGGCGACCGTTTCGGCGATCGATTTCTTGAAACGCTCGACGCGGCGTTCGTTCAAGTCGTCGGCCGAGGGCGGATCGATGACTTCGATCGGTTGTTTGGTCGCCCGTTCGATCAGTCGCAGCTTGCCACGCTGGGCCTTGGTCAAAAAGATGACCGCTTCGCCGGCGCGGCCGGCGCGGCCGGTGCGGCCGACGCGGTGGACGTACGATTCGCTGTCGTGCGGCAGGTCGAAATTGATCACGTGGCTGATCCGTTGGACGTCCAAGCCCCGGGCCGCGACGTCGGTGGCGACCAAGACGTCGATGCGTCCGGCCTTCAGGCTATCGATCGCACGCTCGCGGACCTTTTGCGGCATGTCCCCGTTCAGCGCGATGGCGTTGAAGCCGTCGCGGATCAATTTTTCGGCGACCGAGATCGTGGAGTCTTTGGTTTTGGTGAAGACGATCACGCCGTCGGTCTCTTCGATTTCCAGAAACCGCTTCAAGACTTCCTGTTTCAGACGCGGCGCCACGAAGATCGCCCGTTGGCGGATGTTTTCGCCCGTCATCGTTTTCTTTTTGACGGTGATCTTGGCGGGATCGTTCAGGTACCTTTCGCTGATCTTGCGAATCGGCTCGGGCAGGGTCGCGGAGAACAACGCGACCTGTCGTCCCGGTGGCGTTTGTTCCAAGATCATTTCGACGTCTTCCAAGAAGCCCATGTTCAGCATCTCATCGGCTTCGTCCAGCACCAAACATTTCAAGTCGGCCAGGTTCAACGTGCCACGCTTGATGTGATCGATGACGCGACCGGGTGTTCCGACGACGACGTGCACGCCGCGGCGAAGCTGCCGTAATTGAGGCTCGTAATCTTGCCCGCCGTAAATCGCCGCGACTTGAAATCGCGAAAGGTTTGCGGCGTACGTGGAAAACGATTTCGAGACTTGGATGGCCAGTTCCCGAGTCGGCGCGAGCACCAAGACTTGGGGTGTTTTTTGTCGGTAGTCCAGGCCGGACAAAATCGGCAAGGCGAAAGCGGCGGTCTTTCCGGTGCCGGTTTGCGATTGAGCCAAAACGTCGCGGCCGGCCAGCATGTGCGGAATGATGCTGGACTGGACCCTGGTCGGATGCGTGTATCCGGACTGCTCGACCGCCGAGATGACTTCGGCGGAAAGCGCCAGGTCCCGGAAACTCGGCTTGGCGGATTTCGCGGCGACCGGTTCGCCACCGGATTCCGCGACGGTCTGGCTCCCGCTTGACGCAGCGGGTTCAGCCTTCGCGACCGGCTGGGCTTCGACGACGGGTCGGGTTTCGGTGACCGGTTCGACCTCGGCGACCGGCTCATCAGCCGATCGGTTTTCTCGTTCGGCGATCGCGTCATCCTCGGCCAGTAACCGTTGAATGATCCTCGCGTTCTCGGCGGAGTACGCATTGGTTTGGACGATCGACGCTTCTTGGGCAGCGGCGGCTTCTTCGATGACGGCGCGCAGGGATTCCGAGATGGTGGGTTCCATGATTCAAATACTTCCGTAGGTCAAGGATGGCGTCGAAGGGAAAGTTCGACACCGACCAACGATTCGCGGCCTCACTGCCGATCTTGGCGTGGGCGGCCGCTTCGTTGTCGTCTGGTTTGGGGTGGAGCAGCGACGTTGCTTCCCCCAAAAGCCGCCGCAACCGTGTGCGGGGCCGGCACGTCGAAATCTTTGAAATCGACGCCAGATCAATCGGAAGGCTTGTCGCAGTGACGATCAATTCGTCATTGCCGAGGGCCGCACGCGTGACGTGCCTTGGCCTCGATTGCCCAGAAGCTAACCTAAAGGTGTCTCTGTGAAAAGGCATTCGCCCGACGGATCACAAGGTTTCCGCGTAAAATCGTTTCCATGAATCATTCGAATCATTCCACCGGTCGTGTCGATTCCACCGACGTCGTGATCGTCGGTGCCGGGCCGATCGGGATCGAAATGGCCGTCGCTTTGCGGCGGCGGGGTCTGCGTTTCGAAATCCTGGAATCCGGCGTCGTCGGCCAGACCATGTCTTGGTGGGCGCCGCAAACACGCTGGTTCAGCAGCAACGAACGGATCGCCATCGCGGGTGTCCCGCTGATCACGCCGGATCAGTCCAAGGCGACGCGAGAAGAATATCTGAACTACCTACGCGGCGTCGTGATGCAATTCGACATCCGCGTCCGCACGGGCGAAAAAGTCGTCGACGTGGCGCGATCGTCCGCGCCGCCGGCGGATCGACCATTGATTGTGACCAGCCGGTCCACCGCGGGCCGACGGCAACTCCGGTGCAAGGGAGTGGTTCTGGCGATCGGCGGGACCGACTTTCCACGTCGCTTGAGCATTCCCGGCGAAGATTTACCGCACGTCGATGGCTACTTGCGCGAAACGCACCGCTATTTCGGACGCCGCGTGCTGATCATCGGCGGACGCAACAGTGCGATCGAAGCGGCGCTGCGGCTGCATCACGTCGGCGCCCGGGTCAGCCTGAGCTATCGCGGGGACGCGTTGCCGGAGGAGAGCATCAAGTATTGGCTGCGTCCGGAAATCAACGGCCTGATCGCCGGCGGTCGCATCGCCGCCCATTTCGCCACCCGACCGACGAAGATCACGCCGACGCATGTCGAGCTGGAACCCGTCGGCGATTCGCGAAACGGTTCCGACCAGATCCAGACCGTGGCCGCCGACGATGTCCTTTGCCTGATCGGGTACGAGCAAGACAAGACCTTGTTCGAAACCGCGGGCATCGAACTGGTCGACGAAACCCGGCGACCGAAAGTGGACATCGCGACTATGCGAAGCAACGTTCCCGGCGTTTACGTCGCGGGCACCGCCGTCGCGGGGACGCAGAACAGTCGCTACAAGACGTTTTTGGAGAACTGCCACGAGCACATCGACAAAATCATCGCCGACTTGACCGGCCAAGTCGGTGCCGGGCATCCCGTGCCGGTGTTCGCCGATCAGGTCGCCGCGAACCCGGAGAGCTGAGTGACGACGCAGGACGCTTTGTCGTTCGACCCTTACGCGGCGGCTTGTTGGTCTTTGGCAATCGGCAGGCGGATGATGAACGCGGTGCCGCGACCGACCGTGCTTTCGACGCGAACCCGTCCGCGGTGGGCGTCGATGATGTCTTTACAGGCGGCCAAGCCCAGTCCGGTTCCGCCTTTGCCGGATTCGTCGGGCCCGGACTTCGTGGAATAGAAAGGCTCGAAAATTTTCGGCAGCGATTCCGGGGGGATGCCGCTGCCCGAATCGCGAACGGTCAGTTCGACCGCCGCGCCGCCGCTGCTGGGGGCGACGCGAATCAGCACGATGCCGCCCGAGGGCATCGCCTGCCTGGCGTTGATCAACAAG
>CAYVRC010000114.1:0-19017 GCA_964453205.1 uncultured Pirellulaceae bacterium
CGTCGGCGTCGGTCAGTTCGTACTTCCAGACTTGGATGCCGGCGATGGATTCGATCAGCGTGAAATCCGGTTCGTATTCCATGATCTTGGCCAATTCTTGTTTGATCAGCGGGCCGTCTATCAATTCGATCGCCACCAAAGAACGCTCCGAGGTCGTGGTGGCTGGTAAGGTGTTGTCGGTGACCATGATCACGTCTTCGCCAAGATTCGGGACCACGTCATTGACGACGTCCACATTGGCGGTGTCTTCGCCGCGTTTGATGTCTTCCAGGGCTCCCATGAACAGTTCGCTGCCCATGGCTTCATCGACCAGCGTCTCCAGGGCCAAGAACGCGTCCCCGACTTTCCAGTTCATTCGGAGGAAACTGGCGATGTCGGGCCCGATCCAGTCGGGGATTTCTTGGAGAGGCTGATTGGGGAATTGCAGCATCCGCGCCGCTTGCTGGTACCGATCGGGACCGTCGCTGGTCGGCGGGGCCAGGATGACACCGCGGTGAAGCCAATCGAAGTCGCCGACACCGATCGCCACGGTTCCGCCGGCGGCTTGGACGGCATCGAAACCTTGGTTTTGAAGCAATTGCAAGATCTCCACGTTTCCGCCGCGATCGACATCGAAGGCTTCCTTCGCGATTCGCCCCATCGCAAACGGCTCGGCGTACCACTGGAAACCGATCGCTACACCGGAGTCGTCGTCGTTCGCGTTTTCCTGACGCAGTCTTTCCACGTCCGCGGTGATGCTGGCTTCGGTGCGGTGGATGATGGTGGAATACGTCACCGACTCGGCCAGTGAGTCCTGTCTGCCGTCGGATCGGATCGCTTCGATCAATTCTTCGACCAAGGCCTGTTTGTCCGACGCGATGATCCGCTGGTCGTTCATCCAGATGGCGATCTGTTCGATCTTCAATTGCCCGCGTTTGGTCTTCGGCGTGTACACGCGAATGGTTTCTCCGTTTTGCGAAACGTCTTGCCGTGTCGCTTCCCGGGCCTTCATGTCCGCGTCGACTTGCTCCAGCACCGCGGCGGCTTTGTCGGTGCGGCCGCGAATGTCCGCGATCACGCACAGCGCGTACGGCTGACGCTTTTCCTTGGGATATGGCATCCAGGCCCCGACGACCTCCCCGGAGGCGATCTCGTAGACGTCTTCGACTTTCAAACCGATCCGCTGGTCCAGCGAATCCAAATAATTGCGGGCCAAGGAACGCTGGGCCTCGCGGAATTCTTGCAGCAGAGGCTCCTCCAGCAAGCGACCCAAATTCGTTTGACCGCCCGATTCACAGAAATCAGGCAAGCTGGGGAAACGCACCGTTCCCGCCGTCTCGCCCGGCAGCAAGTCGATCCCCGAGACGAATGCCGAGGCGGCCGCCGGTGCCGTGCCGTTGGCCGCCGGCGTCTGGCCCAGGGCGCCGGAATCCCGTGCCGCCCACGACGCGGCAACGATCGCCAGCACCACTGCGGCCCAGGCCGCTTGACCACCTTGCCTTCGGCAAAGACGTGTCGAAAGGTTCAATTTCAGATTCATTCAAGACTCAAGGAATCGACGAGGCAAGACGCTCGCGGCGTTCTTCGTATCAACAGGGCTTCGGCGAATTGCCAGCCCACCGCCAGCCAGTATGTTATCGAACTGCTTTTTGATCCGATACGCCGCAGCGAAGCGGATCGTCCCCCGACCAAGACCCATCCCCCTCCAAGACCCACCCCCTGGCCGAGACCGAACTTTTGGACACCTATCGAAACCCGCTGATCGAACGTTACGCGTCACGGGAAATGGCTGAGCACTGGGGAAACACACGTCGTTTCCAGACTTGGCGGTCCCTGTGGGTCGCCTTGGCCGAAGCCGAGCGGGAATTGGGGATCGAAATCACGGGGGAACAGCTGGCGGAGCTAAGGACGTACCAAAACGAGCTGAACCTGGACGTCGCCGCCGATTACGAGCGGAAATTGCGACACGACGTGATGGCGCACGTCCATGCCTACGGAGATCAGTGCCCCGGAGCCCGAGGAATCATCCACCTGGGTGCGACCAGTTGCTTCGTCACCGACAACGCCGACCTCATTCTGATTCGCGATGCCCTCGGATTGGTGGCGCGGCGGCTGGCCGCGACGATCGGCAAACTGGCCGATTTCGCCGCCGCCCATCGTGCCCTGCCCTGCCTCGCCTTTACCCATTTCCAGCCCGCCCAGCCGACGACCGTGGGCAAACGCTGCACGCTGTGGATCTACGATCTGGTGCTGGACTTGGTCGAGGTCGAACATCGTCTGGACCGGTTGGCGTGTCGCAGCGCGAAAGGCACGACGGGGACCCAAGCCAGCTTTCTGGAATTGTTCGATGGCGACTCGGCCAAGGTCCGACGACTGGAAACCTTGATCGCCGAAAAGTTGGGTTTCGAAACCAGCTACGCCGTCACCGGTCAGACCTACCCCCGCAAGGTCGACAGTCAACTTCTGGATGCCCTTTCGGGCATCGGACAAAGCTTGCACAAGATCGCCACGGACATGCGATTGCTTGCCGGCCGTAAAGAGTTGGAAGAACCGTTCGAAAAGCATCAGATCGGCAGCAGCGCGATGGCCTACAAACGCAATCCGATGCGGAGCGAACGCATTTGCGGCTTGTCACGATTCGTCATCAGTTTGCAAAGCAGTCCGGCGATGACTGCGGCGACGCAGTGGATGGAGCGAACGCTCGACGACAGCGCCAACCGCCGCCTAGTGATTCCCCAGGCTTTCTTGGCGATCGACGCGGCGTTGGTGTTGATGCAGAACGTCGCCGACGGCTTGGTCGTTTACCCGGCCACGATCGCCCGCAACCTCAACGCCGAACTTCCCTTCATGGCGACCGAGAACATTTTGATGCAAGCCGTCGCCGCGGGCGGTGACCGACAGGAACTGCACGAACAGATCCGCGTCCATAGCCAAGCCGCCGCGCAGCGGGTCAAGAACGAGGGCGCCGACAACGACTTGCTGACGCGACTTCGCGACGACGCGATGTTCGCCGCGACCGATTTGGACGCCGCGACCGATCCGTCGGCTTTCGTCGGCCGCGCCCCCGAGCAGGTCGACGAATTCCTGGCCGAGGTGATCGCGCCGATTCGTGCCCGCTACGACGGCGGCGAGGACTTGAGCGTCGAAGTCAAGGTGTGACAGCGACGCATCCAGTCCGTCTGAAAGGCGTGCAGCCGTTCTTCGCAGCGGCCTAGGACACCGCGGCTGCTCGGGTGATCGGGATCGATCGCGGTCATGCCGGCTTGCACCTTGGGAAAAATACCGGCGTCTTCGCCGAGAACTTTGACGGCCATTCTCGCCGAGGCCCGCCGCATCGCGACGGCCAACGCCTTCCCGACGATCCCGCCTCGCGTCGCCGTGCGGCCGAAGCCCCACACCTTCATGCGACTTTTGCCGGGGGCAACGGGAGTCGTCTGATAGATCAAGCTGACCGAGTCGTTCAGCGACGCCATCACGTTGGGAAACAGATGCAGGTGGCGGTACTGGCCACGAAAGTCGCCGGTCAAAAACCGGATGCTGCGTTCTTCCATCCGTTCCAAAAAGCTGTGCGTGCGAAACGACGTGGAGAACTCGGTGCCGTGATCACGCAGGTGATGCGTCGTGTGTTCCTCGCCGGGGTCGTGCCCGAACGTGGCCGCGTGGACTTCCTCCAGATGATAACTTTCCAAAGAGCCTTCGATGGGTATTTTCCAATCCGCATCGAAGTCGAAGTGGGTTGCCAGATTCCGTTTCCACTGATCGGGATTGGTCGCGCGGCACAGTTCGATGAAGTCACCTTTCAACGCATCGGCGAGTGACGGACCGTCGGGCCGGAAGTTCACGAACAGCAATTCGCCACAGGCTTCGACGCGAAAGTTTTGCAAGCGGTGCGTCTCGCGATCGAACTTGGGGAAATTTTTGGCACCGGGAAGCTTCCGCGTCCGCCCGTCGACGCCGTAGTTCCAGCCGTGGTAGCGACATTTCAGCGTCGGAGCGTTTCCGCAACCTTGGTCCACGAGCAAACAATGTCGATGAGCACAGACATTAAGAAAGGCGGCCCAGGTCCCTTCAAAATTGCGGACCAAGATCGGAATCCCCAACGTTTCGCAGGCCAAATAGTCCCCCGGTTCGGCCACTTCCGCGAAGGTTCCGACCAGTTGCCAACTGTTGTCGCGTAAAACCCTGACGTCCCGCGCGAAAGCCTCGGGCGATCCATAGTCGGATCGCGGGATCACCGGCGACATCGAACGTTGGGCGTGATAAGGCATGGGCCGAGCGGCGCAAGAAACGAAAGCGGCCAGCATACTTCAAAATCGGACGGTCAACTGCTTCGCGGCGTCTGCGTTTCAAAGGTGGTACGCGAATGCACGCCGGCCTCGCGGATCGCTTCGATGCTGCGTTCGTACAACACCTGTTGGGAACGATACGCGTTTTCGGGGCTCCGCGGCTTGGTGCGTTTGTACTCCCCGTCGGGCTGCATCACCCAAGTATTGGTGTTGTCGTTAAAATAGGTTTTTAACGTGGACAACAGCTTTTTTCGGCACGCGGGATCGAGCACCGGCACCAGCAGTTCGACGCGACGATTCAAATTACGGGGCATCCAGTCGGCGCTGCTGATGAACAACTGCGGGTCGCCGCCGTGGCGGAAGTACAAGATCCGAGCGTGTTCCAAGAAACGGTCGACGACCGAGATCACACGGATGTTTTCGCTGAGTCCCTTGATGCCCGGTTTCAAACAACACACGCCGCGGATGTTCAGCCGGACTTTCACACCGGCTTGGTCGGCCATGTACAAGGCGTCGATGACTTCCGTGTCGACCAGGGCGTTCATCTTGATCGTGATTTCGGCGCGTGCGCCTTCGCGGGCCCGGTTGGTTTCCGCTTCGATCAAGGACAGCACGCGTTGACGCAGGGTCAGCGGCGCCGCGGCGATTTGTTCGAAGGGTTGCGGTTGACTGGCACCGGTGACGGCATTGAAAAAGGCGGTCGCGTCGGCACCCAAGACTTCGTCGCAGGTCAACAGCGAAACGTCGCTGTACAGCTTGGCGGTGACCTCGTTGTAATTTCCCGTGCCGAAATGGATGTAGCGTCGGATGCCGTCGGGTTCGCGGCGGACGACGACGCAGACCTTGGCATGGGTCTTGAGCCCGCGAATGCCGTAGATGACTTGCACGCCGGCTTGTTCCATCTCACGAGCCCATTCGATGTTGCGGGCTTCGTCGAAACGGGCTTTCAGTTCCACGATCGCCGAGACGTACTTGCCGCGTTCGGCCGCTTTCATCAACGCGGCGACGATGGGGCTTTGTTTGCTGGTTCGATACAAGATTTGTTTGATCGCCAGGACGTCGGGGTCGGCGGCGGCTTCTTCGACCAACCGGACGACCGGGTCGAAACGTTCATACGGATGGACCAGCAACAAATCTTGGCCGGCGATGGTGGTAAACATCGATTCGGCAGGGTCGATTCCCGGGATGCCCTGCGGGATCCAGGCGTCGTCTTTGAGAGCTTCGAAATCCTTCAGCCCGTGCAATCCGAACAGGTAGGTCAGGTCCAGCGGGCCGTTGATGCGAAAGCTGTTGCGAGAACCCAGGTCCATCGTTTCGGTCAAGAAGGCTGTCATTTCGTCGCTGGCGGATGCGGCCAATTCCAGTCGCACGATGTCGCTTTGCCGGCGACTTTCCAAGACTTCTTCCATGCCCCCGAGCAAGTCTCCCGCGCCGTCTTCACGGAGTTCGATGTCGGCGTTGCGGGTGATGCGAAAGGCGGTGGTTTCGGCGACCTTGCGGCCCGGAAAGAACTCACCGGCGTAGTGACCCACCAGATCTTCCAACAAGACGTAAGCGAATCCGTTTTCGGCGGGAAGCTGAATGATTCGCGGCAAAGCACGGCCGAGCGGAATGATCGCAAATTGCCATTGTGGAGTTTCGCCGTCCGGGCCGGTCAATTGAACACCCAGTCCGGATTCGCCACCGCCGATTTTGACGCACAGGTGCATCCCCAGACCTTGCAACGTCGGGAACGGGCGGTCGTGAAAAATCGCGTGCGGCGTCAGCACCGGCAGCACGTCTTCGACAAACGTGCGGTGGGCGTCCTCCAGCGTGCCATCGCCACATCGGTTCAGGTCGATGCGATCGATCCCGGCTGCCGACAAAGCGGGTTCCAATTCTTCGCGAAAGTGATCGCTTTGACGCATCATCAGCACGTGGCATCGCGACATGACGGCTTGCAACTGTTCGCTGATCGTCAGCCCGACCGGATCGCGCACCAGGGAATTGCGTTCGTATTGCAATTTCAGCCCGCCGACGCGGACCATCACGAATTCGTCCAGATTCGATCCGGTGATGGCCAAGAACTTGACGCGTTCCAGCAGGGGCAAGGAAGCGTCGGTCGCCTGATCCAGGACACGCGCGTTGAACTCCAACCAGCCCAATTCGCGATTGACGAATCGGGCGGCGGGCAAGTCGGTCGAGGCCTTGGTGGACTTCTTGGTGGATGCAGGGCTCAAAACAACAATCGATCTTGGTTCACAGGACAACGGTTAGGATCGATCGGCTTGCTTCACGACCAAGGTCGTCGGTTGCGGGTCGGTCGACGTCACGGCCGGTTGACTTTCGGTTTCCTCATCGGCTTTCGCCTCGTCGGTCGTTCCCAACAGGATTCGAAAAGCCTTCGGATAAAAGTCATGACCGTAGGTCAGCTCACCGCCTTGATGGCCGACGGCTCCGACCATGCCCGCGACGACCAGCAAGCCGGCTTTCCAAACTTTGTTCAGCGAGGATCGTTGTTTGGCCACCGCGAAGATCGCGATGACGGCAAAGACGCTGGACAAGACTGCGACGATCACGCCGCTCCAGCGATGCCAAAAGACTTCGCTGTCGAAATCGACCTTGGTCCAACTGCCGTAGCCTTCGTTGACCGCGAACGACCAACCCATCGTGGTCGCGACGATCGAGCTGGCCGCGCCGATCACCAGGCAGGCCAGCGGGATTTGTGTACCCAGCGTCGGCCACTTCCAACCCAGCACGACGAACAGGGCACCGATCAGCAACAATGCGATCGGAAAGTGAACGGTGGCGGGATGCAGGAAGCCTTGGAACGCCCACAGCCGCGCCGGGAACGATGCCGGTGCCGGGGCGACTTCGACGACCTCGGCGGTCTCGCCTTCGGACCCGGCCGCGACGATCACCACGTCCTCGGGCCACTCGGCACCCTCGCTGATCCAGGTCCGGATCAAGGCCAGTTCGGCGGGGGACAACGGTCCGCCGTGGGACGCCGGCGGCATCATCAAATCCGGATCGTCGGTGGTCATGTAATCGGTAAAGACCATGCTACCGTCGACGTCCCCGGGTTCGACGTAGATCATGAACTCGTCGGCCACGTCGACGCGGTAATCGTTTTTGGCGTCCTCGGCGTTGTGGCATTCCAAGCAACGGTCGCGAAAGATCGGCAGGATGTCACGCTGAAAGACGACGACACGGCCTTCGTCGTCCAGCGGTGACCGGGTTTCCTGAGCCGAAACGGGGCGAACGAGGCCGACCATCAGCCATCCGGCCAGACAACACGAGGCGAAGCTCTGCCATCCGGCTCTCCGAGATTCCAGGGAAGCGATTTCCCGCGACATGACCAACACTCCCAAAGGCAACAGACGTTTCAACAGGGTTTCCAGCGGTTATCATTGTCGTCCCTCGACGCAATGCTGGCTAGACCGACCGCGAGGGCTGTGTCAGATTGCCCGGAATCTTCGCCCGTTTGCAACACCGTCTCCGCTTTCGGGGATCATCGGACCAACCGTCGTGCCAGAACTACAAACTCGAACCGCCATCGATTCGTTGATCGAAGGCCAAGCCGTCGGCCAAGCTTTTCGCGTGGCCGACAAACAGCTTCGCGTCAATCGACAAGGCGGCAAATACCTGTTTTTGCGTCTGGCCGATCGCACCGGAAAGATCGTCGGCATGATGTGGAACGTGGACGAAAGGGTCGCCGATTCGTTCGATCGCGCCGACTACGTTCACTGTGACGGACGCACCCAAGTCCACAACGGTGCCTTGCAGTTGATCGTCACAAAAATCGAACGGATGGACCCCAGCGAAGTCGATGCGAGCGACTTCGAACAGTTCGACGCCGCCAAATCCACCGCCTTGACCGAGCGATTGAAGGAACTTTTGACGGGTTTACGCAACGAACCCTTGCGGCGTTTGGGGCAAGCCTATCTGGACGATGCGGGGCTGATCGAAAAACTGCAATCGGCCGCCGCCGCCGTCGTCCATCATCACGCTTATCCTGGCGGCCTGTTGCAGCACACCGTCGACTTGATGGAGCTTGCCAAACTGGTCGCGTCGCGGTACCCGCAGTTGGACGAAGATTTGCTGGTCTTCGGCGCGTTCCTGCACGATCTCGGCAAGATGGACGAACTGTCCGGCGACGGCGATTTGGCTTACACCGATCGTGGCCAGATGATCGGACACATCGTCATCGGCGTTCAACTGCTGGGTGATAAGATCAGATCGATCGAAACATCCGCCGCCACTTTTCCGGACGACTTGCGATTGCAATTGGAACACATGATCGTCAGTCATCATGGCGCTTTGGAATTCGGCAGTCCGAAACTGCCCGCGACTCTGGAAGCGGTCGCGCTGCATCACATCGACAACTTGGACGCCAAGCTCAGTTCTTACACCAGCGTCATCGCGCAAGACGTGTCCACCGACGAGCACTGGACCAATTACAACCCGTCGATCGGTCGAAAGTTGTGGAAGAAGTCTTGAAACGCAACGCGGTCGTTCTGTTGTCGGGCGGTTTGGACAGCGCGACGTGCTTGGCGATCGCCGGTTCGGAAGGTTTCAAGGTCCACGCGATCAGTTTTCGCTACGGCCAGCGACACCAATTCGAGTTGGAACGGGCGACGAAACTCGCCGAAGCTTGGCACGTCGCCTCGCACCGGATCGTCGACATCGATCTGGCCCAATTCGGCGGTTCGGCGCTGACTGATGCAGCGATCGGTGTACCGAAATCCGCGTCGGTGGACGAGTTGGGCGACGACATTCCGGTGACGTATGTGCCGGCGCGGAACACGGTTTTCCTGTCGCTCGCGTTGGCGCTGGCCGAAACCATCGACGCCAAAGACATTTTCATCGGCGTCAATTCGCTGGACTACAGCGGCTACCCCGATTGCCGCGGTGAGTTCGTCGCGGCCTTTGAAGCGATGGCCAACTTGGCGACTCGCCGCGGCGTCGAAGACGACACGCCGCTGAAGATTCACACGCCGCTGATCGACTTGACGAAAGCCGAAATCATTCGCCGTGGTTTGGACTTGGGCGTCGATTATTCACTGACGCTATCGTGTTACGATCCGGGCGAGAGCGGCCAACCGTGCGGGCACTGCGACGCCTGTCTGCTTCGTCAAAAAGGCTTTCAAGCCAACGGCATGGATGATCCGGTTTCGGGCTGAATCCGGATTCGCCGTGAACCCGTCGGGGATACCCCGGTGTGCCGACAACGATCATCAGGCGGGATCGATCGTTCCGTCCCGCTAAAAACCGAACAGCCACCGGCGTTTCGGTTTTTGCAAACGAGGCACTTCCGCCACGCTGACGTTTCCGAAACCGGTGACACGAACGGCGTCGTAGTCGAAGGGGCCGCTGCGTCGAATCGATTTCCGCAGCGCCGCTTTCATCTGCCTGGCGTTGCGTCGGGAGATGATCCAAATGCGATCGCTCGTTTGGTCTGGTGATCCCAGCAGGCTCAGGGAGAACAGCAAGTCGCGGTTGATGGGCACTTGCAACGTCTGCGGATCGCCGTCACCGGCAAGCCGGTAAGGCCCGCGTAGCGGCAGCGTCAGGTACTCGATTTGTAAGTCGTGTTGCTGCTCGGTTGCCGCTTGTTCGCCGCTGACAAACGAGGGGTACTCGATCAGGCCGGCGTCGACATGAACGCTTTCGCCCTCGCCGCGTTGTTCGCTCAGCCACTCGACCGCCCGCCGCCAATCTTCACCTCGCACAATCAACGGACGCGGCAAGTCAGCCACCCTGGACCAATTTCCTTGACGCCCCACCAAGACGGCCAGCAGGACCAAGCCCGCACCGCCCGTGAGAATCGTCGCGACTCGGCGGCGACGCGTTGAGGTTGTTTTTGCAAGAATCGCTTGTTCGAAACTGGCGATCGAAGCGCCCGCCGCGGCGGCCAGGATCGGCAGCGTGCCGACGAAGTAACGACGATGCCACAGCGGCACCCAGTCCGAATAAGAAACCGACCAATAGAAAAAGGTGATGCCAAACGCCAGGACGTTCAGTCCCACGGCGAGACGGAACGGGCGACGGTCCAGGGTTCCCGCTTGTTCGGCCAGCCATCCCGCGAGAATCAAAGGCCCGATCGCCAACGTCCACCAAGGCCAGGCTTCCCAGTACGGCCCGATCCACGTCGGGACCGCGAACGTGCTCCAGTTTTCTTTGGCTTGCCAAGACGATTGCAGCGTGAATCGCCAAGCCCACAAGACGGCGGCGGCGAACGTCACCGCTTGCACGATCGACCCCAAGCCGAACTGCGGCCACCAAGACCTTCGCCGCAACATCGACGCGCCGATCAGCACCACGGGCATCCACAGCAGCACGCCCAGACTGGTCGGTTGCAGCAAGACGCCGGCGATCAGGCAAGCCGTCAGGGTGACCGAATGCCATGACGAATTCGAAGCTCGTCGATCGAGCAAACGCAGCGTCTCGCCGAGTGCGATCGTCGCCACCAGCATCACCGCCGCGTAGGGTCGAAGTTCTGTGCCGAAGAACAAGGCGTTTCGCTCGACCGCCAGCACCAGTCCCGACGTCAAGCCTGCGGCCGTGGACGACGTCTGGCGAGTGACGACGACGGACAAGTACGCGGCCGACGCGGCGACGGCCAGGACGCTGGTCAAGCGCAAGACGACTTCGGCGTCACCGAAGGCTTGTTGCCACAGCCACAGTCCCCAAAAGTAGACCGGCATCTGATTGCCCGACGACGCGCGCCCGGCGACATCGCCGAAGTCGCCCGCGATCGTCCACGCCGTGTGCAGTTCATCGATCCAGAAACTTTCATAGCACGACGAAAGCCGCAGCAGGACGGCGAGCAAGAAGACCGCCGTGATGACAAGAATTCGACTCACGCCGATCCACTTTTCGCTGCCAAGCCACCGCCGACTTGCTCAAGCACCCGGCAAGCTTCGTCGACTTGTTCACCTGTTATGTCCAAATGGGTGACCAGGCGGATCGCTTGCGGACCGATCGCGAAACAGTCGACGTCGTGTTGCTTCAACGCTTCGCGGAACTGTTCCGCGGGTCCCCAATCGTCGGCGATTTCCAAGATCACGATGTTGGTGTCGACGCGGTTGCCACGCAGCGTGATCGCATCGGACTGACAGGCGGCTTCGGCCAGCCGCCTGGCGTGAAGATGATCTTCGGTCAAACGATCGCGATGATGTTCGAGCGCATGCAAGGCTCCCGCGGCGATGATGCCGGCTTGTCGCATCCCACCGCCAAAGAGTTTTCGTGTTCGTTGGGCTTCCCGAATGAAGTCCGCCTCCCCGACAAGTGCGGAACCGACGGGCGCTCCCAAGCCTTTACTGAAACAAACGCTGACCGAGTCAAAGGGAGCGGCCAATTCGGCGATGTCGCAACCGGTCGCGGCCACGGCGTTCCAAATTCTTGCTCCATCGAGGTGCATTTTCAGGCCAGACGACTTGGCCCAATCGCCGATGCGAACGACTTCGTCTTGCGGGATGACCCGTCCGCCCCAGCGGTTGTGGGTGTTTTCCAAGCAGACCAATCGCGTTCGCACCATGTGGTCGTTGTCTGGACGAAGGCAAGGTCGAAGCTGGTCGACCGTGATCACGCCGCCGTCGCCGGCGACCGTGTGAGCGACCAAGCCGGAAAGCTGCGCGAAAGCCCCTTGTTCGTAATGATAAATGTGGGCATCGGCTTCGCAAAGGAATTCGGTTCCGCGATCGCAATGGATTCGAATACCGATCTGATTCGTCATCGTCCCGCTGGGCATGAAGATGGCGGCTTCCTTGTCCAGCAATTCGGCGGTGAACCTTTCCAAGCGTTCCACGGTCGGATCAGTATCAATGACGCAGTCCCCGACGGGGGCATCGGCCATCGCCCGCCGCATCGAGTCGGTGGGACGTGTCACGGTATCGCTACGCAAGTCAATCATTTCGGTGCTTTCCTTTGGGGTTCGGCGGTCCATCGTAACCGGCCGCGTCAGTTGCTAGGATACCGCCATCGGTCGAAACTCCGTCCCCGACTTTCGGGCGCGTCCGCCCCACATCCTCGAACCTTTCTTTGTTGTCATGCGTTCCTGCCGGATCACTCGCGTCGACGCCCGCCACGGTTCCGCGGACATCTTGCAGAGTCTTCGTGCGCGTCTGAGCCCGGCCGGCGACGTGGTCAGTCCGCGAGGCAAAGCCTTGACGCAGGAGGTTTTCGGCCAGCCGCTGACGCCGATCCGAGTCGTCGATCAGATTTGCAGCGACGTCAAATCCACGGGCACCCCTGCCCTGCTCCGCTACACCGCGGCGTTGGACAAAGCCGATCTGACCGCGGACCAGCTTCGCGTGCCCGCGGGCGATTTGGCCGACGCTCACGCGGCGGCCGACCCGGCGCTGATCGAAACCGTCCGTCGTATTCGTGACAACGTGGCGGAATTTCAACGCGCCATCCTGCACCGCGACGTCACGATCACGCCCCGGCCCGGGGTGACCTTGACCCAGCGTTATGTTCCGCTTCGTCGCGTCGGCGTTTGCGTGCCCGGCGGCGCCGCGGCTTATCCGTCCACCGTGTTGATGACCGTCGTGCCCGCTCAAGTCGCCGGCGTGCAGCAGATCGCCGTGGTCGCGCCGCCCACGCCGTTCGGAGCTTACAACGATGACATGTTGGCGACCTGTCACGAGCTGGGCGTGACCGAAGTCTATCGTGTCGGCGGTGCCCAGGCCGTCGCGGCGCTGGCCTACGGCTGCGACGTCATCCCGGCGGTCGACAAGATCGTCGGTCCCGGAAACCTGTTCGTCGCTTTGGCGAAAAAGCAAGTCTACGGGACCGTCGACATCGATTCCTTTGCCGGTCCGAGCGAAGTCATCGTGATCGCCGACGAAACGTCGCGACCGGATTTCGTCGCCGCCGACTTGATCGCCCAGGCGGAACATTCCCCCGGCAGCGCGATCTTGATCACTTGGGATGAAACGCTGCCCGACAAGGTCGAACGGGAATTGACCGACCAGCTTGCGGTGCTCGACCGTGCCGAATTGACCATCGATGCGTTGGAATCGTTCGGGGCGATGATCTTGGTTCGCGATGCCGATCAGGCCTGCGATCTGACAGACCAATTCGCCCCCGAGCATTTGCACATCGAAACGTCGGATCCGCAAAGTCAAATCGCCAAGATCAAAAACAGCGGCGCGGCGTTCCTGGGCCATCACACGCCGGTCGCGTTGGGTGATTACGCGGCCGGTCCGAGTCACGTCTTGCCGACCGGCGGCACGTGCACCTGGGCCGCCGGCTTGTGCAGCAACAGCTTTCTTCGCAGCGGCAGCGTGACCGAATTCGACGAGCCCGCGTTACAGGCGATTGCACCGGATGTCGTCCGGCTGGCCGAAAAAGAAGGCCTCACCGGCCACGCCCGTAGCGTCAGCATCCGCACGCAAATTTGAATCGTTGAACCGAAGCCGGCAAACGAAGGTCACTCGGAAATCCGCTGAACGATCCGTCCATGACATCAAAATTGAACTACCGCCCTGCCCTGTCGTTGATGAAACCGTACGCGCCGGGGGAACAGCCGCCGCCGGGCAAGTTCATCAAGCTGAACACCAACGAGAACCCTTATCCGCCGCCGCCCGCGGTGGTCGAGGCGATTCAGAAGGCGGCGACCGGGCCGTTGAATCGTTATCCCGATCCGGCCGCCACCGCCTTTCGGCGGGCCGCCGCCGACGCGCTCGATCTGCCCGGTCCGCAGTGGGTCTTGGCGGGCAACGGAAGCGACGAAATCTTGACGATCTTGGTGCGAGCCTTTGTCGGCGAGGGCCAACGGTTGCGGCTGCCCTACCCCAGCTACATCCTGTACCGCACGTTGGCCGACATCCAGGGTGCCGGCTGGCAGCAGACGACGTTCGAGGACGCTTGGAAACTGCCGGCCGCGTTTCGTCACCCCGATGACGACGTGCGTTTGGTCCTGCTGCCCAACCCGAACAGTCCCAGCGGAACGGTCGTCGGCGTCGAAGAGGTCGAAGCGATCGCGACCGCCCTGCCCTGCCCCTTGGTCGTCGACGAAGCCTACGTCGATTTCGCCGAACGAAGCTGTGTCGAATTGGTCAAGAAGCACGAGAACGTGTTGATCACGCGGACGCTGAGCAAATCCTACGGCTTGGCCGGAATGCGTTTCGGTTTCCTGATCGCCCAGCCGCACGTCGTCGCGGAGCTCGCCAAAATCAAAGACAGCTACAACTGCGACGCGATCAGCATCGCGGCCGCGACCGCGGCGATGACCTGTCAGGATTGGTTGCACCAGACGGTCGCCAAGATGAATGCGACGCGGCAAAGGATGGAAACGAAGTTGACCGAGATGGGGTTCGACGTGACACCGTCGCACGCCAATTTCGTTTGGTGCACGCATCCTTCGGGACGCCACCAAGCCATGTACGAATCTCTCAAACGCAGCCAGATCCTGATCCGCTACATGGATTTTCCCGACTGGGGCGACGGCTTGCGGATCTCGGTCGGTACCGACGAACAGGTCGATGCGTGCTTGGCCATGTTGGAACGAATCGGATGAAAAAAATCGAGCACGATGATCGTGCCCGATGCTCTTGAATAGGAAAAACGGCCTGATGACAAGAACGGCGAAGATCAAACGAACGACCGGCGAAACCGACATCGATTTGTCGATCGATCTGGACGGCAGCGGTTCCGGCCGGCGGAATTCCGGCATCGGGTTTCTCGATCACATGCTGGACCTGTTCGCCAAGCACTCGTTGATCGATTTGGACGTGACCGCCAAAGGGGATCTGCACGTCGACGATCACCACACCTGCGAAGACATCGGCATCGCGCTCGGCCAAGCGGTCGATCGGGCGATGGGTGATCGTGCGGGAGTCCGTCGTTACGGGCATTTCACCTTGCCGATGGATGAATGCCTGGTGACCGCGGCGGTCGATCTGGGCGGGAGATACGCGTTCGAGTATCACGCGCCGATCGCGGCGTCCAAGATCGGTTCGTTCGACAGCGAATTGGTCGAGCACTTCTGGCAATCCTTCGCCGCCAACGCGAATGGCAACCTGCACGTCGTTTTGCATCACGGGCGAAACGGTCACCACATCGCCGAGTGTGTTTTCAAGTCCATCGCGCGGGCGATTCGAATGGCAGCCGAGAAGGATCCTCGCAGCGATGCGGTGCCGAGCACGAAAGGCGTCTTGTAAACCGATCGGGCGCCGGCCGACCGGGGCGTCACGCGGGCGACGAAGCTCGTCGGTGATTGAGGTAAAGCAAAATCCACATCGCCAGGAACATCGCGGCGGTACCGGCGGCGGGCACCTGGTATCGCTGATCGAAAGCACTCAAGTCGAAACGCGATACGATCGCCGCGCCCGCCAACAGGGAGAGCAACGCGTCGCCGCTGATCAGTCCGGCTGCCGTCAGGATCCCGGAGTGACTGCCGCCGCCGAGCGATCGCGAACCGATGACTCGCGCCAGGTTCCCCAGCAGGATTCCGATGCCCATCTCCGCGGGCAGGTAGATACCGACCGCCAGGGCCAGCGAGCTGAGCAACACGTCGCGTCGTTTTCCCAACGCTTCGATCGACACCGCGACGAGGCCGAGAATCAGGCCCGCGCCGACCGGCGTCCAGGGGATGCCCGCCAGCGGGTCGAACAAACTGGTCAGCACGGTCGCGAAAAAACTGGCCTGCGGGCACGGCAGTTGTTCGGACCCCAACCCGAACGCTTCGTGCGCGACCCACAGCGAGAACGGGACGGTGACCGCGCCGGCCATGCATCCCGCCAATTGCGGCAGGTAGCCTTCGTGAATCGCGTAGCCGTTCAAACTTAGCGTCTTGTAATCTTGACTGCTGTCGTTGGCCGCCGCGATCGCGACACAGCACGCCACCAAAACGGGTTGAAGCGTCACCACGGCGATGAAGCCGCTTAGGGATAACGAAAGCGACGTCAAGCTCAGCACCAGCATCGCCATGAACACGGTCCCGCTGACCGGCGACGCCGACGCGCCGATCTGTAGCGACAGCAGGCCTCCCAACCCCGACAGCAGGCTGACCGATACCAATGCCACGACGGTCAGCACGGCTTGCGACGTGAACGTGATTTCGCTGCGCGACAACAGGAGGACCAACAACACGGCACCGGCGAGGATCCCCGAACTCAGCAGGACCTTCATGGCGACGGGAAGCGGCGAACCGGTCGACGACGCCGGTGGCGGGGCGGCGATTTTCTTTTCGATCTTGGCATCGTGAACGATCGGATAGAACGTGTCTTTGAGATAGACCAGCAAACTGTAAAGCACCGCGACGACCATCGCCGCTCCGCCGACCCAGCGATAGGTTTCATCCGGCAGTCCGTTTCGGGCGGCGATCGATTTCGTCAACGCGTTGATCATTCCGCCCGAAAGGATCAGCACCGCGGTCGGGAAAGTCAGCAGCGCCCCGATGCCCAGGAACAACGGGCTGATCGGTACCGACAGTTTCAACGCGCCGACGCCGGACCCACCAAAGATGGCCAGTTTTGCCGACGCCACCGATTCGCCGCACCAGCCCAGAAACGTCAGCAGTCGAACGATGAAGGCCGACGACATCGCCGCCAGCAAGGACGTCGAAAGTCTCGGACGCCGGTCGGGGTGATCGACGGCGGTATGAATCAAGCGATCGCAGGCCACCGCTTCGGGGGCCGGTAGTCGCGGGTCGGCCAAGAATCGGTTGGCCGCCAAGCCGACAAAGCCCCAGCCCATCAGCGCCCCCGAAACGCACGCGACCATGGTCGTGACGACGTCGACTTCGGGCACCGGTTGTTTCATCAGCCGCGCGGTGATTTGCAAAATCGGTGCGGTGAAAATCAAGCCGGCGCTGACCGCCGCTCCGCCCGATCCGGCGACCTGCAGCGTTGCCAGAAAGGGCTTCAACGTCGCGCCGCGCAGGCGGCCCAGCAGGACCCAGCCCAACAACACGACCAGCGGGCTGACGCCCGGCGAGATGCCGGCTTTCGCCGTCGCGATCACCAGGGCTCCGCTGATGACCATCGACAACGCGACGCCCGTCAGCGTCGCCCAGGTTCGCGTCCAACCCGCGTCACGCAGGGAGACGCTATTGGGGACCGCTTCGCCGGAACGGGAGGGATCGTCGCCCGGTCGCTTCGAATCGAGAGTTGCTTTCGGCAAGACGATTTCCCGGATGCGTCGCTATGCTTTGGTGTTGACGAAGGCCATGCGGAGCACGTGCAAGGCTTCTTTGATGACTTGCCGTTCGTCTTCGTCCAAGTTGCCTTTCGTTTTCGTTTCCAGCATCTCCAGGGTGTCGATGGTGTGCTTGGCGTACGGCTTGTTGACGTCGGTCTTGCCGTCGGGTCCGGGGATCTGACCGAGCAGCGACATCGCTTGACTGAACAGCATCGAAACCAACACGGTGAAACTGGCCTCCGGCGGCGACAGGTCGGCCGCCGACTTCGCCACGTCGTCCGGGGATTCCGTGCCCGGGGATTCCGTGCCTGGGGATTCCGTGCCTGGGGATTCCGCTTCGGGGCCGGCGGCACTCTCGGGAGGCGTTTTCTGGGGGGCCTGGGATTCCAGTTCCTTTTCTTTCTGGACCTGTTCTTTCCAGTCGCTGTCGATGACGATTTTCGGTTCTTGTTCTTCGTTCATGATTTTTCTCCTTCGGTCATTCTATCGGAGCGGCGGCTTGGTCCGCCGTTTCGCTGGCCCGGACGTTTCGTCGACGACGGGCGATGGCCGCTTCGACGAATCCGGAGAACAACGGGTGGGCGGCCAGCGGCTTGCTTTTGAATTCCGGGTGGAACTGGGCGGCGACGAACCACGGATGTTCGGGGACTTCGACGATTTCGACCAGTTCCCCGTCGGGGCTGGTGCCGGCGAAACGCATGCCGTTGGCTTCGAACTGCTGTCGATATTGATTATTGAATTCGTATCGATGGCGATGACGTTCGGTGATGTCCGCCGCGCCGTAGGCTTTGCCGGCCAGGCTGTGGCGGTCCAGTTTGGTCGGCTGGGCACCCAGTCGCATCGTCCCGCCCAGGTCGGTGACGTTGCGTTGTTCGTCCAGCAGACAAATCACCGGGTGTCCGGTGTCTTTATCGAATTCGGTGCTGTGCGCGGCGTCCAGTCCGATCACGTGACGACCGTATTCGATCACGGCGCACTGCATGCCCAAGCAGATTCCGAAGAACGGCACGCCGCGTTCACGGGCGAATTTGATCGCTTGAACTTTGCCTTCGATGCCTCGTTCGCCGAAGCCGCCGGGGACCAAAACGCCGTGGTATCCGGACAGCAATCGTTCGGCCCCTTCGCGTTCGATGTCGGCGCTTTGGATCCGACCGATCCGGATTTGTGCCTCGTGAGCGATGCCGGCGTGATCGATCGCTTCGTAGATCGATTTGTACGCGTCTTTGTGTTCGGCGTACTTGCCGACGACTGCGATGGATAGTTCATGTCGCGGGTTGCGGAGTCGGTGCAGCAGGTCCGTCCACGGTTTGATGTCGAGTGCCTTGGCCGCCGAAAGTCCCAGTTTTTTGACGACCAGTTCGTCCAGCTTGTTGTCGACCAAGGAAATCGGGACTTCGTAAATGGAGAAATCCTTGTCCTTTTCCTCGATCACCGACTCGACGCCGACGTTGCAGAACAGAGCGATTTTTTCGCGATCGTCGCGGCTGATCGATCGTTCACAGCGACAGATCAGGATGTCCGGTTGGATGCCGATTTCGCGAAGCTGTCCGACGCTGTGCTGGGTCGGTTTGGTTTTCAGTTCGTCGGCGGCTTTCAAGTACGGCACCAACGTCAGGTGCATGTA
>CAYVRC010000115.1:0-18978 GCA_964453205.1 uncultured Pirellulaceae bacterium
TCCGATTCGGCGCCGCTGACATTGCCGAACGTTTCCAAAGCCGATGCCGGCTCCATGCCAATCAACGTTCCGAGCGATTCGGCTCGCCAAGCCCCGCGGTCCGCCCAGCCATCACCCGCCCAGCCATCGCCCGCCCAGCCATCGCCCGGGCCCGCCACCGTCGTCGACAGCGGAAACACACGTCAATTGCCGCCCGGCAACACCGCCGTGGCGACCGAGTTGCCGTCGATCCGAGTCGTCACGCACGGCCCCGGTGAGATGATGATCCGCCAAACCCGTCAGTACGAAATCCGAGTCGAGAACCGAGGCAGCATCGATGCCGAAGGCTTGTTGGTTCGCGCCATGGTGCCGGATTGGGCCGAGGTCAAAGACCAACAGACGTCCCAAGGTCGCGTCGAAAAAAATTCGGACGACAAGACCGAGCGTTTGACATGGACGATCGATCGCTTGCCCGCCGGCAAGACCGAAACGATGTTACTGCAACTCAAAGCCCTGCGAAGCGGTTTGTACGACGTCGACGTCGACTGGACGCTGGTGCCGCAGCGCAGCGTCGCCAAGGTTCGTGTCCAACAACCCAAGTTGTCCCTGTTCATCGACGGTCCCGACGAAGTCATCTACGGCGAATCGGAAACGTACAAAGTCCGCGTGCTGAACCCGGGCGACGGAATCGCTCCCGATGTCGTGTTCACGCTGTCACCCAACTCGGCGACGCCTCAGTCGCAAAAGATCGGTAACATTCCGGCCGGCAAAGAAGCCCAATTCGAAGTCGAACTGACCGCGCACGATCTAGGTGATCTTCGCATCCACGGTCTGGCCGCCGGCGATTTGGAACTTCGTGCCGAAGCCGACAAGGTGATTCGCGTGTCGGCGGCAAAACTGGAAGCCGTGCTCTCGGGACCGCAATTGAAATACCAAAACGCGGAATCCACCTATCAACTGACGCTTCGCAACGTCGGCACCGCGATCAGCAAAAACGTCGTCGCGACGCTTCGCTTGCCCGCCGGTGTGAAGTACTTGGGCGGACTCGAAGGCGCCAGCGTCCAAGACAACGAACTGCGTTGGAAGATCGACTCGATGTCACCCAAGGCGATTCGCCAGTACGATTTCAAGTGTCAGATGACGGCCACGGGCGAACAGCTCTTCGCGTTCGACTGTGCGGGCACCGCCGCCGGAACCGCCAGCGTCAGCTTGGGAACGTCGGTCGAAGCCATCGCCGACCTGGTGTTGTCGGTCAACGACCCGCCGGCCCCCGCACCGATCGACGAAGACGTGGTATACGAGATCATCGTTCGCAACCGAGGCAGCAAAGAAGCTCGCAACGTTCGCGCGATCGCTCAATTCAGTCACGGCATCGAACCACACCGGGTCGCCGGTCAAAGTGGCGAAGTCCTGACCGGTCAAGTCTTGTTCGACCCGATCGACCGGATCGCGCCGGGGCAGGAGATTCGCTTGCAGGTCATCGCCAAGGCTCAAACCGCCGGTCACCACCGCTTCCGCACGGAAATCCGATCGGGTGACATCACGCTGCTGGCCGAAGAAGCCACGCACTACATGAGCCCCAACAGCGACCGCGTCAGCCGCCGCAGTACCGACGGCGACAACCGCTAGCCGAAAGCTTTCCGGTGGTTTTCGGTGCCACCGGCCGCCTTTTCCGGCGACGTCTTCTTCGTCGCCCCAATCCCCGATCCGGGACAGAAATCGGAACGTCCGACGATCATGCCTCGTCGATCATGCCTCGTCGACTTCGATGAACTCCAGCGGTTGGGCTTCGCTGACATCGGCGACTCGGATCGCCAATTCACCGGCCAGCAGTTTGCGAAACGATCTGCCGACGATTTCTCCACGCCAGCCCCGCAGCAAAGCCGGTTCGGCTTCGCCCGAGTGGTGATCCAATTCGTATCCGAGCAAGTCACGAACGTCTTCCGCGTTGCCGACGATCGACGGCGACAACCGGTGCTGGCGACTGATACAAGCGATCGAAGTCGACAAGAACTGACTGAGCATGGGCGAAACGACGCGTCGACTGCCCTTGGCCTTCCTGGGCAAGTCTTCCTCGGGAGTGTCGAGCGCCGAGCGAATCGCGGCGGCGATTTTTTCGTATTCGCCGTGCAAATTCCGACGCTCCATTCCCCGAATCCCGCGAATCTTGGCGACATCGGTGCTGCCGCGGCGAGCCAGTTCGACGACCAAGTCGTCCCGCAACACGCGTTTGGGGATGCGATCGAGTTCTTCCGCCAAACGCTCACGCCATTGCCACAATCGGCGGACGATCTCCAGCTGACGAGCACGCAAGCCGGATGAACCGCTGACCCGTCGCCAATTTTCTTGATTCTCGGCGTCGATGATCTTTTGCTGAAACACCATCGATTCCTCATCGACCCAAGCTTGCCGGCCCAGTTCGTCCACCCTGCGACGGATGTTCTCGTAAAGCGCTTCCAAATCCGTGACGTCTTGCAGCGCGTAAACGACTTGCTCGGAAGTCAGCGGACGGTGTCGCCAGTCGGTTCGCGTTTCACCCTTGGACAATTTCTTGCCAAGAATTTTTTGCACGAGCGTGCCCAACGAGGCCGGATACTCCAAACCGACGAAACCGGCCGATAGCTGGGTGTCGAACAGACCTGCGATCGGCTTTCCCGTGAAGCGATAGCAGAAGCGGCATTCTTCTCGAGCCGCGTGAGCGATCACCGTGCGACCGGGCGTTGCCAGAAGATCCCAGAACGGCGTCGTGTCCCCGACGGCGTAGGGGTCGACAACGGCCAGCACGTCGCCCGCGGCGACTTGGATCAAACAAAGGTCGGGACGATAGCTGTCCTCGGAGACAAATTCGGTATCAAATCCCAGCACTTTCTGCTTTGATAAAACATCGCAAAGCTTGCTGAGTTGTTCAGGCGTCTTGATGGATTGGTAGTTCAAGGTCGACGTTCGTCGCGTTGTGGATCTCGCGTTGTGGATCACCCGATGGTGTGACTCACTGTAATGCACGCGATGCCTTCGGCCTATCCGTTGGTTTGTTGCCCCTATTCTTGGTGATTCCCGATGCCTTCTCTGTTGGTCAGCGTGAAGAATCTGTGCGAGGCCGAAGCCGCGATCGCCGGCTGTACGGACATCCTGGATTTCAAGAATCCGGCAGCCGGTCCGCTTGCGCCCGTCGACCCGTGTGTGTGGAAACAGGCCAGCGAGCTGTTTGGAGTCTCCGCCGGTGTCGCGAACGGGCAGGCAACCGGTCAGGAATTCCGGCTGTCCGCCGCACTGGATTTCCGGCTGTCCGCCGCACTGGGGGAGGGATCGCAAGCACGGCGTGTCGCGGCGTCGGTGCCCGAAGCGTTCACCTTTTCCAAGGCCGGACCCTCGGGCTGCCGGAGCGATCAGACCGTCAAGCAGCTTTGGTGTGACGTTCGGCAGGAGCTACCGGATTCGGTTTCGCTCGTGGCGGTGGCTTACGCGGACCACGTCGCGGCAGGTTGCTTGGCCCCCGAGTTGATCTTGGCGGCGGCCGCCGAATCAGGCTTGAAATACTTTCTGGTCGACACGTTCATCAAGCAAGGCCGCTGTTCGATCCAACACCTCGGCTGGCATGGAATCCGTCGGCTCGTCGACCAGGCGCATCGTCACGATATCTTCATGGTGCTGGCGGGGACCGTTCGCCGCGCTGACATGAGACGCTGTTCACGGGAGGGCATTCCCGTGGACGGTTTCGGCATTCGCGGCGACGTTTGCGTCGGCGGTCGATCGGGACGATTGGATGCCGGTCGCGTGAAGCATTGGAAAGCGGGGCTGAGTGGCTGACGCTAGGCCGGGCTGTTCAAAGCGGGATCTGCGACCACTTGGGACATCGATTGTTTTCGTCACTTTTTTAGCGGCACGGCGCGAGCCGCCCGATACCACGTCACCGGGCGGATTGCGCCGCACCGCTACCTTTGAAATGCATCAACACTGCCGACACGGCGGCTATGCCCGGGGACATAGGCAACCGTAAATTCGCAAAAAAAATGAAAATCTTTTCCATGAAATCTGGTTCCGTGGCATTTCGTCGCATGCGATCAGTGGATCGCCGGTGCCCCAAAATCCGGTACGACGCTGCTCCAGGTAATGCTGGGCCGTCACGCGGGACTGGTCTGTCCTCCGGAACTGAAGCTGTTTCACCGATACCACCGAGCGAGTTCTCGCGTTCGGCGACGAACGGTGTCGCGTTTGTGCCAAGACCTGGATGCCCTTCTGCCCGCTGAGGCGGCACGTCGATCGTTCCCGACCGGGCGACTGTACGATTTGATCCGCTATCGAGGCGTTCGAAGGTCGGGGAAATCCAACGATGCTTTGTTGGTCGATAAGACGCCGGAACATTCGTTTCGCCTGCCATGAAATTTCGATGAGTTCCCACGCGGCACGGGTCGTCTTCGTCATGTGAGCAACTGGTTCAATGACCGTCCGCGACATTGCGTTCGGTGCTTAGCTTTTTTCGGCTTGGCCGATCAACACGTCAACGAATTGTTGCAAACGTCTCCGGACGACCGTTGGGTGGTGCCGTCGCGGGAGTCCGATCGGAAAGACCGGGCACTTGGCGAGATACTCGATCGTTTGGGTCCAACTTGTCGCGTGCATCGCTGCGGTGCTCGCTTCCGGAGTCGCCACAGCGCAAAGTTTGCCGGAGATCGTTCGGCTGTCGCGTGAGAATCGTGAAGCGTTGAAGAAGACGGATCAAGGATTCATACAGTCCTATGATGTCGTCGTGAAGGAAGCAGAAGGTTCCCAGCAATTCGTCGGGAATTTCCGCAATTCTCGCTGGGGCATTCAGTTTCCCATTCTCATGAGTGAGGTCATGCTGGTTCCCCATGTGAATCCAGAAGACTCGCAGAGATCCAAATGCACCTACGACTACGAATCGAATACTTCGGTCAATCTCACTGCGACAAGGAGCAACGGTGTTCGCCGTGGGTCTAGCATCAAATTCATGCCGTACAAATCGGTTCACTTTGAGGGCTTTTGCTATCCGGTTCGGTTGCTGTTCCTACCAGAATCCGAGCGTCTGCTTTTTGGGCTCTTCCGCTGAATCGGCGGATCGGGAGGCACGGTGCGATGGGAACCCGAGTTGTGGCCCGACGGCAAGGACGCGAACGAGCGAAAGTGCTGGGGATCGCCGCACCCGTCGGGCGTCCAAATGGTTTACGCCGACGGAATGAAAACGCTCACCCCGACAAAACCGTCAAGGCGAATGCTTCGAGCCGTCCAGCATCAGGCCCAATCCAGACCGGTCAGGCGGCACAGGCGTTCTTCGAAATTGCCGATCAACCCGCCGACCAACACCCAGCCGTGAGGCTTGCGAAGCTCGATCTCGCCGTACTTGTTGATCCGCACGATCGAATCGCCCGTCACGCCGGCGTCGTGCAGTTCCTTGAAGTCGACTTCACCCTCGTTGACGACATCCAGCAGCGTCTTGCCGGTCAGTTCGATGAATTGCATCTGGATCATCCTGTTGAATCCATCACTCTTGAAAAACGAAAAGGAAGTCAGCCGATGGCGACGTTGGCACCCGTCGCGTTCCGCCGAAGCCGCATTGTACTTCAGCGCCGGCGCGTTGACACGCCAAGGCTTGGGGAGGCGTTTTTTGCCTAATCGCCGGTTTCGGCGAAGCTGGCCCCCGGGCCGGCAAACTCGGCCTTTACCGAGCTTTCATCCTTTTGCTATTGGATCAGACTGGGGATGAAACGCTTGCGCGAAACTGCTCGGGAGATCAATCATGACGACCCTTTTTTCCCTTTGTGTGCTGGCCGTGTCCGGCCTGAACACCCCGGACGGCCCGGCCGACCAGGGCACCGTCCGCGTCGATCTGATCGAACTGAATCACTTTCTGGACGACGAAGGACGCGAAGTCTTTCGGCAACTGATCTTCTACGATTGGTCGCCCGAACAACAACGGTTTTTGGTCCGGGGCTGGCGACTGGTGAAATCGCCCGAACAGTTGCCCAAGCAGACCTGGAAACCTCGCGGACATCACGTCTCGTGGCGCGAAAACGGTTCGCTTCGCCGCGTCGAATCCGGCCAGTACCAGGAAACGTGGACGCAGCGAGACCCGGAAAAAGAGAATCGCCGTTGGCTGCCCGAGGACCAACGCATTCCGCTTTGGCAAGCCGCCACCGCGGCCAGGCGCTGAGCGTCGATTCGCGGTCCGAACCCCGGACCGACTCGGCGGCCTGTCATCGCATCGAAGTCCGTGCCGTATCGGGCAAGACGCGATCGACGAAGCGTTTGGTGTGGTCCAGCACTTGGTCATAACTGAGCGACTCGACGTCTTCGCCCAACAATTCGACTTCGATCGGCCCTTCGTAATGATGATCGCGGAGCGTCTGCAAAATGGTGGGCAACGGCACGCATCCGTCACCCAGCAAGCAGCGATTCATTTCACCCAACGGGGAATGCCGGGCGTCACCCAATTGAACCAACCGCAAATGCGGCACGATGTCCGGCAACCAACGCACTACTTCCTCGTCCATCCCGACGTGGTACGTGTCGAGAACCATCCCCAAATTCGGACTGCCCACCGATTCGATGACTTGCAAACAAGATTCAAGATCGTTGATGAAACACCATTCTTCGCCGCAACCGGGATGAATCGGTTCCATCGAAAGCTGAACGCCGAATTCTTCCGCCACGCAACTGACGCGTCGCAGGGCATCGATCAGCGTGCGACGAACGTGATTGCGAATATGGTTGTTTCGCCCTCCGGCCAACACGATCAAACTCTCGGCGCGAAGATTGGCGGCTTGTCGGATCGCGACCATCGCATCGGCCACCGCGTCGTCGAATCGCCGACCGTCGCTGCCCGTGAATCCGCCTGCCCAACTGAGTGAAGTGACCGTCAACGAAGTTTCGGCAAGCAATTCGACCGTTCGGTCCAAACCGAAATCATCCAGCTTCTGTCGATAAATGCCGATGCCGGCGAAACCTCGATCGCTATACGCCAACGCATCGTCCTGCATGCCCCAACGAAGTGTCGAAAGTTGGTTGATTGCTATCGTGTTCATCCGTGCGAAAGCCTGATCCCCGACTGTCAATGAAGACTTCGATTCGACAAGCCATCGCTCGTCGTACCCGCGTCGATCGACAGTGCGACCGGGCGACCAGGAGTATGTCGGCGAAGCGCGAGCTTGTAAAGATTTGTTCGCCGACATTTTGCGTTGCGACAATCGAATCTGCGACATCGCGTCACCCGAACGACGAGTCGCGATCCGCCCTTGCCGCAATGCGACGCCGACTCGAATCGACGAAGCCGTCTTCATTTGCGATGTGGAAGTCGACGTCCCTGGGTACTCGCGACGGTAAGTTGGTCTCGCAATTCGTCGACCGAAAGCGGCAAGATCCCGATCGTGATCAACGCCTCTGGGTCAATTTGACTGGCAGCCGATCGCTTTGCTAGCTTTTCGACTTCGGCTTCCAAGGCGGTCAACCACGCCGGTGCGTCCAATCCGACACCGGCCGGGTTTTTCGTCAGCAATTCGGCTTCCTGCTCCAACAATTCGAACGCCACGCTGGACCGATGGGCTTCCGCGTCGGCCAGCGCCGGCGCCACCAATGCCCGCATGCGGTCGATCGTCATCGGTCGCGAGAACCGTTCGGCGATCCGATCGGCGACCGTCGGCATCCTCATCGCGTAATCGCTTTGCAGTTTCTGCAGCTTTTCGACGTACACCTCCGCTTCGCTGCCGATCCGTTCGGCCAACGATCGTCGCCACGTCATCGCGGCGTGATCCAGTCCCGCATGGACCAAGACCTCGTGCGCCCACATGACCGGCTTCAAGTTCCAAGCGATGCGTTCGTATCGGGCTCGCAAGCGGAGAAAATCCAGAAACATGTAAAGCAACTCGCCGCGGTCGCTTTGCGTGGTCGTGCTGTTGTAATCCAGATACTCGGCGTGGTGATCGAATACCGATTCGTACACCAACGTCAGTGCCCGCGCCGCTTCGTCCACGGTCAACGCTCCGCTTTGCAGATCCGCGAACAACCGGGTGTCGTCCAGGCTTTCGTCGCCGTCGTTGAGCGCCCGTTGCAACCAAGACGCGACGCCTTGGTGCAGCACGGCGCGGACGTTGCCCAGTTGCAAATAGGTCTGCGTGAACAGCGGATCGCCGTAACGCCGGATGAACGTGACCAACAGGTCCCATTTCTTGGGATCGGTGACCGTTTCCAGCGGCGACAAACGCAAGGTTTGACTATGCGCCAACCAACTGCCCAACATGACCTCGGTGATTTTTTCCAGCGAAGGGATCAACCGCTGGGCCACCCGGTCGTCGAACTGTTTGGCCAGTTGCCGACGTCGCGCGCGGACGGACTTTTTGCCTTTGGTTGATTCCGTGCTTCCCGCCGGCGTCTCTTTCGGCTTTGCAATCGAAGCCTTGACCGAATGGACGATCGACAGCACCAACGCGCGAAAACCGTCGGCGAACAAACCGTCGAACTCCGTCACCGCACCGATGCCGATCGGGTTTTGTTGCTCCATCAAGCGAGCCGTTTCGATCAGCCGGCATGCTTCGACGATCATTCCGCGTCGCGGCAACCAGTGAACCAGATGACGAAGCACTCGCTGACGCAGCCGGGCCACATAGATCTTCACCGGCGCGCCGCCGCGTGACAGCGGGATGTATAGCAAACTCTTGTTGTGGATGACGTCCAGAAACTCGGGAAACAACAACCTCGCTTTGTCGACGTTGCCGGCGATCAGCGCGGCGAACAAGGCGATCGCTTGGGGATCGTCTTCGGGCAAGCGATCGTGCGAAGCTTCCGTCGCGCCGTCGCTGATCGCATCGATCGCGCCGCACACCAACCGCCGTGCGTCGCTCATTTCGACCGCCGTGCCGATGATTCTTTCCATCAACGAATCACGCAACAGCCGGCTTCGGTCGTAACTTTTCAGCGATTCCTTGTCCGTCCCGGCCGGCTTGATTTTGTAATTCTCCACATCGTCGAGCAATTCCAACAGCCCGACTCGGTTCTGTCGTGCTCGTTCGGCCCAAGCGTTCAGGTAATCGAGACTGTCGTCTTGGTCCGACGGGATGCTGTCGTCAAAATGCCGGGCGACGACCATGTCCGCGGCGACCGACCACATTCGTGCCAGCGATTGCAAGAACGCCAAATGTTCGGTCAGCCTTTTCGATTCCGCTTGCAATTCGTCGCGGCTGCCTTCGTCGCCACCGAAATCGAACACCGCGCCTTCGTGACCGTCGTCGGTGGTGTCTTCGTAGACCATGTCTTCATAAGCCGCCGCGAACAGATCCTCTTCTTCGTCGTCGGATGAATCCTCTGGTGCGGAATCGGGATCGTTCGCCGCAGTCAGTTCCGCGTTCCAATCCCGCTGTCGATGGTCGCCTTTGGAACGATCGTCCGCCAAGTCGAATCGCGGGGCGGACCAGTAGTGTTCGGCGTTGGCTTCGTAGTAATCGAACAGCTTACGGACCAAAGCCCAATCGGCCGGCGGCACGTCGACCGCATCGTCGGAGCCCGGATCGTCGACGGTCAGCGGGCGGTCGGACTGTTCCGGCGTCTGCAGGCCGCGGAGCCGCAGCAACCAACGTTCCGAAAGTCGCGGCAACGAACTGCCGCCATGGGAAAGCCCGACTTCATCGGCGCGTCCCAGCCAGTGCACCAGCAACGCCATCGCCGGGATAAAGTCACGGCGTTCCAGGAGTGCCGAAATGACCAACGAGTACGCGCGGGGCGAATCGAACAAGTCCGCATGGGGCGCCCAGAATTTCACGTCCCCGGCCGCCGCGCCGCCGCGATGCCACAGCCGCAGCGCCCGCGAGACCAGCTTGGCGGACTCGTAGGACTCCAGCGGATCGGTCGCTTCGATCGATTCGACGGTGTGGGCGGCGAACTTTCGCCACCACTGGGCGATCGATCGATATTGCGATTCCAGTTCATCGTAGGCCTGTGAATCGTCGCTCGCCGCCGCTTCGCTCCAGACCCGCGCCGTGTAGCCGAACAGTTGATCGACGACGTACAAGATGTCATCGACGCGTCCGTCATGAATCGAGCTTTCGGGGCCGGGAAACAGCGAAAAATTCCCGCCGAAGGCCAGCAAGTCCCACGGGTCGATCAACGCGCCGCAGGCGATCATCTTTTGCATTCGCTCGAAAGCGGTTTCGACGACCGGAACCGCGTCGCGAAGTCGCCCGGCGCGGAGCGCGCGAAGCCCCGACGTGAAGTCACAATCGATCCGCGACATCATCCGCGCCGACGGTACCGCGACGACGTCGGACTGTTTCGACGCCGCGTCCGGATACCCCATCCGCGCGTACAACCGCGCCAGTTGGGCGTGCTGGACCTGCGAAGCCCGGCGGCTTGCCAAAGCGGCGTTCAAGTATTGCCGCGCCGCGCCGAACGGTTGGTGATGGGTTTGTTGTTCGGCGGCCAGACGCGCCGCGTGGGGACCGCTGAGGTGCTGAACGCGGTCTTGATAAAATGCATCCCGAAATTCCGCGATCGGCTTCATCAGGGAAGCCAACGTGACGTCGCTTTGGTGCGCGCCCGGCCCCCACCCGCTGATCCCGCTGGCCATCAGGATCGTGCCCGCCAGCACCGATGCGGATTCGACCAGTCGTTCTTCACGAGAAAACACCGACGCCTCGTCGACCCGCGCCAACAACGCATCGAGCGTGACTTGCCGGAGCACGAAACGGTGGAAATGCCCGTCGATTCCGACGGTGCGATCGTCCCAGCAGCCGAAATGATAGTTGGGACGACGGTTGACCGGATGATCGAAATCGTAGGCGCGGGGGTCCAACGCCAGTTCGTCCAGCTTGTCGCAGTCCATGCCCGCGGCACGAAGGATATCCGCGTCGGTCGATCGTAACGTTTCCAGCGCCACCTCGACGATCTGCTGGTAGGGCCCTGCCGATACGCCGACGTCGCGGATGTACAGCGGGATTGGCCGCACGAATTCGTGCGGATAAGGCTCGCCGCGATGGTTCTCCAAGGTCGCGACCGGGCGATAACCGACGTAGTCGTTCAGGTCATCGATCGCGGCATCGATGATGGAGTCGTCGTCGTGACCGGCCAGTCGCGGCAGAATGACCTCGGCGGCGCGCGCCAGAAAGAACCCGTTGAACAGGACTTCCGGTTCTTGATGGAACAACAGGTCGCTGTGGAAATCCAAGTACGCCGGCAACAGGTCACTCCACAGCAACCTGATCGCCCGATCGGCTTGACTGTGATCGGCGAAGGCGGCTTGATCGCCCGCCAATTGTTCCAGCGTTTGTTCCAACCAAGCCTTGACGATCAACCACGCCGGGGGGCCGGTCAGCGCGTCGTCACCGATCGCGACCGCATAGATCTGATTCCACGCATCCAACGTCCCGACGTCCGCTTTGCCGGACGAGAAATTCAGATACCCAGCGACGCGCTGGAGGGGATCGCGAAGATTCTCCGCTGCGACGGGGTACAACATGGGATGGGTAAAATCACAAAGGCGGGCGGACCGTCGTCCGTGGAAATCAAAGCGATTCGGGGCCGAACGCGGATTCTGGGGGGATCGTTTACTTCTTGGATCGCTTAGCGGTCGGCTTTTTCTTGTTCGCCTGCTTCTTGGCGGTCTTTCCGGCCGTCGTTTTGGCCTTGGCGGCGGTCGCCTGTTTGACGACCCGGGCCTGTTTCTTCTTGGCGGTCTTGGCCGGCCGGGTCAGCGTGGACTTCGCCGTGGCGGACTTCTTTTTGGACGCCTTGGCGGTTTTCGCTTTCTTGGGTTTGGATCCGCCGAAAGCCGCGTCCCAGCCTTCGGAATACTTCTCGTTCGTACCGACGCGTAAAATCGTCATCTGTTTGGTTGACTCCGTGATGTCAGTTCAAATTTCGGGAAACAATTTTTGATTCGCAAGGCGACACTCAACTGGCGTGGATGCTCTTGTAACGCGTCTTGCGGAACTCTTCTTCGGACACATTGCCCAGCCGCTCTCGCAAACTGCGTTCGTAGTCGTCGAAGTTTCCTTCACACCAAGTCACTCGGCCTTCGCCCTCAAACGACAAGATATGCGTGGCAAGCCGATCAAGGAACCAGCGGTCGTGGCTGGTCACGACGACGCAGCCGGCGAAACTGGCGATCGCTTCCTCGAGTGCCCGCAACGTGTCGACATCCAAGTCGTTGGTCGGTTCGTCCAGCAGCAGCACGTTGCAGCCTTTTCGCAACAGCGACGCCAGGTGAACGCGGTTGCGTTCGCCCCCGGACAGATTGCCGACCTTCTTTTCCTGATCCGTCTTTCTGAAGTTGAACCGCGACACGTAGGCACGAGAGTTGATGTGCCGCCCGCCCATCTCGATCGTGTCGTATCCGCCGCTGATTTCCTGATAGACGGTCTTGTCGGGATCCAACGCGTCACGACTTTGATCGACGTAGCCGAGCTGGACGGTTTCCCCGACCCGGATCGTCCCGCTGTCGGGTTCGTCTTGGCCGGTCAACATGCGGAACAAGGTGGTTTTGCCGACCCCGTTGGGACCGATCACCCCGACGATGCCGCCGGGCGGCAGGCGAAACGACAAGTCTTCCATCAGGACCTTTTCGCCGAAAGCCTTGTGGATGTGATTGGCTTCGATGACGACCTCGCCCAGCGGTTTGCCCGAAGGAATTTGAATTTCCAATTCGTCGGGACGATCCTCGTAGGACTGCGCGGCCATCTCCTCGTAGGACTTGATCCGCGCCTTGCTTTTGGCTTGCCGCGCCTTGGGGCTCATGCGAATCCATTCCAATTCACGAGCCAACGTTTTTTCGCGAGCTTTTTGCTTGCGCTCCTCCAAGGCCAGGCGATTGGCGCGGTTCTCCAGCCAAGCGGTGTAATTGCCTTCAAAGGGAACGCCCTTGCCGCGATCGATTTCCAAGATCCACTGGGCCACGTTGTCCAAAAAGTAACGATCGTGCGTGACCGCGACGACGGTTCCGGGGTACTTGGCCAAGTGCTGTTCCAGCCAGAACACCGATTCGGCGTCCAGGTGGTTGGTCGGTTCGTCCAGCAACAGCAGGTCCGGCTGGCGGATCAACAACTGACAGATCGCGACGCGTCGTTTTTCGCCGCCGGACAGCGTGTCGATGCGAGCCTCACTGGGCGGCAAATTCATGACTTCCATCGCGACTTCGACTTGTCGGTCCAGTTCCCACAAGTTGTGCGTGTCGATGGTGTCTTGCAACGTCGCCATCTCGTCGCACAGTTTTTGCATCTGCGCGTCGTCGGTGACGTCGCCCAGTTGCATGCTGATTTCGTTGTACCGATCCAAGATCGCTTGGCGTTCGGCGACCGCTTCTTGCACGTTTTCAAAAACGTTCTTGTCGCGATTCAGCGGCGGTTCTTGGGGCAGATACCCGGCGGTGAAGCCTTTGCCCAACCGGGCCACCCCGTCGAACTCGGTGTCCTGGCCGGCCATGATCCGCAGCAGCGTCGATTTGCCGGCCCCGTTGGGACCGAGCACACCGATTTTCGCACCGGGATAAAACGCCAAATGAACGTTGTCCAAGACCGTCCGCTGACCGTGCTTTTTGGTCAGGCCTTCGACTTGGTAAATGAATTGGGTGCCCATGAAGGAAAAGAATGTCTGAGGAGTGAGGAAGGAGGCGGAAGGAAAAAGATGTGGTGGAGACGAAATCAAAGACGAAGTGAAACCCGATTCGGATCCCGTCGGATTCGAAAGATCTGCGAGAAGGAGTCGATTCCGGCGACTCGGATTTCCGGCGGGGGATGGATCTCGGACAATTGCGGTGGCTGCGTGGCCGTCGTTGATTCGGCCGTTCCGCCGGTGGTGACCATGGCTTCATTCCCATTCGATCGTGGCGGGCGGTTTGCTGCTGATGTCGTAGCAGACACGGTTGACCCCTTTGACTTCGTTGATGATTCGTGTGCTGATCTTGGCCAGCAATTCGTAAGGCAGGTGGCTCCAATCCGCCGTCATGAAGTCATCCGTGTTGACGCAGCGGACCGCGACGGCTTGATCGTACGTTCGGGCGTCGCCCATCACGCCGACGCTTTGCACCGGCAACAGCACCGCAAAGGCTTGACTGGTTTCGCGGTACAACCCGGCCTCTTCGATTTCCGCCACCACGATCGCATCGGCTTCGCGAAGGATCACCAGCTTGTCGCGGGTGACTTCGCCCAAACAACGCACGGCCAAACCGGGTCCGGGGAACGGGTGTCGCCAGACCAGTGATTCGGGCAAACCCAGTTCCAGCCCCAAGCGTCGGACTTCGTCTTTGAACAAGTCCCGCAACGGTTCGATCAGTTCGAACCCCAATTCATCGGGCAAGCCGCCGACGTTGTGATGCAACTTGATCGTCGCGGCCGGGCCGTCGAGATCCGCGCCGCTTTCGATCACGTCGGGGTAGAGCGTCCCTTGGGCCAAAAAATGGGCGTCCTGAATCTTCTCCGCTTCGGCTTTGAAGCAATCGATGAAGGCATGACCGATGCGACGGCGTTTCTCTTGCGGTTCGACGACGCCGGCCAAGTCAGCCAGAAAACGATCTTCCGCGTCCACGACATGTAGGTCCGTTTTGAAATGGTTGCCGAACTCGTTCAGCACGAGTTGTTGCTCGTTTTGACGCAGCAGCCCGTTGTCGATCAAGATGCAGGAAAGCTGGTCGCCGATCGCTTTGTACAACAACGCCGCGACGACCGAGGAATCGACGCCACCGCTGAGCCCGCAAATCACGCGGCGATCGCCGACCTGCTGTCGGATCCGCCCGATCGCTTCGTCGGCAAAGTCCGACAGCCGCCAAGTGTCCTCGCAGCCGCAGACTTTGCGAACAAAGTTGTGCAGGATCCGGCTGCCCAGCGGCGTATGGGTGACCTCGGGATGAAACTGCATTCCGAAAATCGGCAGTTCCCGATGGGCGATCGCCGCGTACGGACAGGTCTTGGTCTGGGCGAGCGCACGAAACTGGTCGCTGATCGACGAAACCTGATCGCCGTGGCTCATCCAGACCTCGATTTCGCCGGGTAAGCCTTCGAACAAGCCTTCGCCGCTGCCGATCGTGCAGGACGCCCGACCGTATTCACGGCTGGGCGTGTGATCGACTTTTCCGCCCATCGCCGCGCAGGCCAACTGCATGCCGTAGCAAATGCCGAGCACCGGGATGCCGATCTGAAACAACGCCGGATCGCACCGTGGCGCGCCGGTTTCGTAAACGCTCGACGGACCGCCGGACAGGATGATGCCTTTGGGGCCGAGGGCGGCGATCCGCTCGGCCGACAAGTCATGGCGGACGATCTGGCAATAGACGTTCTGTTCACGAACACGCCGAGCGATCAATTGGGCGTACTGCGATCCGAAGTCCAGCACCAAGATCCGCTGGTCGGTCAAATCTCCGGCCACCGAAACGTCAGTGGACGAGGGCAGCGTGTCCGAAGAACTCATGGCGGGATCCGAATCGTGGTCGAAGTCGAATCCGGCAAGTGTAAGAAAACGCACCGATCGTCCCAAGGGGCGGTGATCGGCCCGGGATGTAAAACCGAGCCTCTTTGCGGCTCGGTCCCGGTCGCCGATCGTCAGTGACGGCCGTTGCCCTCGGTCACCTGCGTCCCGCTTCGCATTTTCTCTCGGGCACGCGTCAGCAACGATCCGATACTGTTTTCGGCAAGCCCGATCGCCTGACCGATCTCGCGGTACGACTTGCCTTCCAAGTGGTACATCCGCACGGCGCGGGCCTCCTGTTCGTCCAAACGCAAGATCAGCTGTTCGACTTCGTCACGGTTTTCGATCCTCTCGACGGCCGCGGCCTGCAAAGAAGTCCGATCGCCCGACGGCGGCGCGGGGGCGGTCGAGCGTGGACGGACGCCCTGAAACTGCATCAGCCGACGCACGATCACCCGGCGGGCGATGACCGCCAAGTAAGTCGCCAGAGAACAATTCCGCCGGAACCGCCGCAGCACCGCACGGTCGTTTTGCAACAACACGACGAAGACCTCGCTGACCAAATCCTCGCGGAGCTGGGAATCGATCAGAGTGCCGCGCGAATCGGTCGTGTGGTCGGCGACATGAATCATCAACCCCAAGAACCGGTCGACGAAGTCTTCCCAAGCACGCGGCGCGTCATCCAGGCACCGCTGCAACAATTGTCGATCAACTTCGGACAGGCTCACGGGATGGACACTCTGGGAAAGCACAATTGAGGTCGGAAAAGTTTCCGCCGCGGACGGTTGCCGCAGAAGCCCCAGTTTGTCCGATCCGTGGCTGAAGTCGCTTCCCGGAAGACCGTTTTGAATGAAAAAGGCATCATCGGCGACCCTCAGAACCGTGACAAGTCTTACGAACGGCGTAAGCGTTTGGTTCGGGCCGAGACGGTCGATCGGGCTTCGCCACGACGATCCCGCGGGTCCATTGGATGATAGGTGGCGGGTCGCGAAATCGCAAGTTTTCATCACCCGGACGATCTTTTCGTCCGCCCCGGATGGGGATCAACATCTGTCCTTTTTTTCGCCCATTCGACCGCCGTGAGGCTCTCGCGAAGTCTTTACTGACCTACGGTTTTGAAGAGGTTGCATCGCCGAATCGACCGAATTCATTTGGTCGGTGCCGTTGGACTGCGCCGGGCAGTTGACGGCGACCCGATCGCCGGCGGCCCCATCCGCCTTGGACCCACCCTTCGCCCCCCACGTTGCCATGACCGAGTTTCCTGTCAGCCCCGTCGCCGAGTTGCCTTCGACGGTCGATTCGCTGAGCCCTGTACCCGTTCCGGCGGTTTCGCGCCCGCCGGAGGTCGCCGCGGTGCCGTCCTGCGGAGCCCGGCCGCAGACCGATCAGGAATCGGAACGATTGCGAAACCTGTTGGCCGGCTTGCAAGACAACGTGGTCGCCTTGCCGGTCGCCGCGGACGACGAAAACAAAGAAATGCGGTTCGAGAACCATTTGGCGATGGTCCGTTTGGGCATGGCGACTTCGCTGTTCTATGCGATGCGAACCAAGCATGCCCCGACCGCCGCGCACTGCTTGCGGGTCGCGTTGGCCTGCTCGGCGTGGTCGGCTCGGCTGGGGTTGACCGAAGAAGATCGCGACCGAATGGAAGTCGCCGCCTTGCTGCACGACCTAGGCAAGATCGGCATCCCCGACCGGATTTTGCGAAAACCTGGCAAGCTGTCCGTCGATGAACAATTGGCCATGGCGACGTGCCCGGAGATCGCCTGCGAAATCTTGCGGGGTTGCACCGGCGACAACGAGTTGCTGAATATCATTCGCTACACGGACACTTGGTTCGACAGCCGCCGACAGGAAGAATCGCTTCGCGGGGACGCGTTGCCCCTGGGGTCGCGGATGCTGGCCATCGCCAGCGCCTTCGACGCGATGACGACCGACCAGGTCTACCGGCCCGCCCTGAGTCGCGAACGCGCGATCCAGGAACTGATCGGGGGCAGTGGAACGCAATTCGACCCCGAACTTGCGCTCGACTACGGCGTCATGCTGGAACAGCGCCCCGAATTGCTGCAGGGGGCCGTCGTCGATCGCTGGCTGCAACAACTCCGGCTGGACCCGAATCGCGCCTTGCCCGGAAGCGACGAATCCGTCTTGATCCAACGCGTCCGCTCGAACGGCGGCTCACCTCGCGACCGACGCAATCAGCTGTTCTACGATCGCTTGACCGATCACATGCTTGACGGCGTCGTGTTCACCGATGCGGAGGGCACGGTCGATCGCTGGAACCATGCGATGACACGCATCACGGGCATCGCGGCCGACGCGATCATCGGCCAGACGTGGAAGAACGAGTCGCTGCGACTGCGTGAGCGGAACAACGATCGCGGCGACTGCCCGATCCAAGCCTGCCTACAAAACGCGGCTCCCCTGGCTCGGAACATGCAAATCGAACGGCCCGGCAAAGTCCCCCTGCCGGTTCATGTCCAGGTTTCACCGGTCGTCGGCGAGGTCCCGGGCACCCACGGCCTCGTCATCATCGTTCGCGACCTGTCCGACAAAATGGACATGGAGAAGCAACTCGAAACGCTGGCCGAACGCGTCACGCGTGACGCTTTGACCGGGATCGCCAACCGGGCCGAATTCGATCGACGCCTGGCCGAATCGACCGACTTGTCACAGCGAGGTGACGCCACGTTCAGCTTGGTGATCTGTGACATCGATCATTTCAAACAAGTCAACGACACCTACGGCCATCCGGCGGCCGACGAGGCACTGATCCAGTTTGCGCGGCTGTTGGAATCGCACAGCCGCGAAGGTGACTTGGTCGCCCGCTACGGCGGGGAAGAATTCTTGTTGTTGGCCGTGAACTGCGACAACGCCACCGCGACGCGTCGGGCCGAAGGCATTCGTCAAACTCTGGAAGTCACGCCGCTGGAAAGCCTCGGCAACGAGGCCATCACGGCAAGCTTCGGGGTCACCGAATTCCAATCGGGTGATAACGCCAAAACGATCTTGGCCCGCGCCGACCGCGCGTTGTTGCAAGCCAAGGCGAACGGACGCAATCGGGTCATCCAGCTCGGCAGCGGCCGCAGTGTCGACGCCACCGAATTGACCGAAAAAAAATCCGGGTGGCTCAGTTGGTTCGAATCGTCGCCCAAAAACGCGCCGAACTCCGTGTCGATCGTCACCAGCGTCCCCTTGGAACTGGCCGTCGAAAAACTCCGCGGCTTCATCGCCGATCACGAAGCCGATATTTTGAAGGTCTCGGCCAACCAATTGAACCTCCAAGTCACCGCCGTCTGCAGCACCGGTGGCCGCCGTGCCCTGGATCAACACATCGCCCTGAACGTCATGCTGACGCTCAGCGAATCGGTCTCCGGCAACGGGTCCGCCCATCAGCAACACCGCCTGCGAAAGACCAAGGTCCACGCCCGCATCGAACCGGTTCGCAACCGAGATCGCCGCCGCGGTGAATTGAAAGTCTGTGTCGAGCAGGTCGTCAGCAGCCTGAACAGCTACCTGATGGGCCAAGTCGAACCGGCCGACGCCTGAGCCGATTCGGGAGTCCCGGCAAAGCCGATTCGGGAGTCCCGGCAAAGCCGGACC
>CAYVRC010000116.1:0-18953 GCA_964453205.1 uncultured Pirellulaceae bacterium
TGGCTTTTCTTCTCGGTGGCCGGTTTCTAAGGACGATTTTGTTTTTGTTTCGTCTCGGCGATGTATCGTCCGACTTGCTGCTCCAAAACCGGTAACGGGATCGAACCGGAGGCGAGCACGGCGTCGTGAAAAGCACGCAAGTCGAATGCCTCGTCCAGTTCCGTCTCGGCTTGTTGTCGAAGGCGGCTGATGAACAGTTCACCGACCTTGTAGGCCAAGGCCTGTCCCGGCCAGCCGATGTAGCGATCGACTTCGGCGACGACGTTGTGTTCCGACAACGCCGTGTTCGCTTTCATGTACTCGATAGCGCGGCTTCGTGACCAACCCAGCGAATGGATGCCCGTGTCGACGACCAGCCGACTCGCCCTCCACGCTTCCATGCTCAGGCGACCGAATTCCTGATAGGGATCTTTGTAGAACCCGATCTCTGATCCCAGGCGTTCGCTGTACAAGCCCCAGCCTTCGATGAAGGCCGTGAAGCCGCTCTGTTTTCGAATCGGATGCAAGCCTTCTAGTTCCGCCTGCAAGGCCAACTGCAGGTGATGACCCGGAACCGCCTCGTGCAACGACAACGCTTCTAGCTGATACAGCGGACGCGACGGCAAGTTGAACGTGTTGACGTAATAGAAACCGCCGCGGGTTCCATCGGTCGCCGGCGGCCAATAGTAAGCCGACGTCGTTTGCGGCGCGACGTAGGCCGGGATTTCACGGATGCCGTAGGGGATTCGTGGCAGCCGGCCGAACAGTTCCGGCAGCCGACCGTCGGCCCGTTTCAAAATGTAAGCGACTTCTTTGAGTAACTCTTGCGGGGTCGTCGCGTAGAACCGCGGATCGGTCCGCAGGTGCTGCAGAAACGCCGGCAAGTCGCCGTCAAAACCGACTCGCCGGCGGATCGCTTCCATTTGTTCTCGAATTCGCGCGTTTTCGCGAACGCCGGTTTGGTGGAGTTCTTCGGCGGTCAAATCCAAGGTGGTAAATCGCCGGATCTCGTTGCGATAAAACGCGCGGCCGTCGGGCAAAGCTTCGGCCGCCAAGCTTCCGCGACACGCCGGAACGTAAGTCGAGCGAAGAAACTCGGCGAAGCTTTCGAAAGCCGGGATCACGTCAGATCCGATTGCCGCCAGAATGCGACCGCGAAGGTCAGCCCAGACGTCGGGCGAGAGCTTGGCGATCGATTCTTCGGACAGGTTGGTCAGCAGCAACGACGCGGACGGATCGTCGACGACCTGCGCGGCGGCCTGATCGGCGCTGTCGCGCATGATCACCGCCGGCTGGGTCAGGCCCGCGTCGATCCCGGCTTGCATCAAGTCGATCTGTTGCCGCGTGAAGCGGGGAAAGTCTTTCAGTCGCGAAATGTAGTTTTCAAAGTCCTGAGGAGACTGAGGATTCATCAGACGCGGCAGTTCGGGGAAGCTGATGTGAAAACCTTCGCGATTGTTCACCGGCATCAAATGCAGTTTGAATCGGTAGTCGGCGATTTGGTTCTCCAAACGTTGACGCAGCAGTTCCTGATCGATCAAGTCGTCCCCCGATAGCGAAGACGGATCGATCCGATTCAACTCGTCCAAGAATTCCGAACGACGGCGATGGCGTCGTTCGATGGCTTCGATCGACGCATCGGCCAAACGATCTTGGCCACGCGGATCACCGACGTCGGTCGCCAGCAACGGGGACTCACGAAGCTCGAAATCCCAAACGCGATCCATCAACATTCGCAGCCGCTGGTCCGTCGGCGATGCGGGAGTCGGATCCGTCGGCGTCGACTGCGCCGCGACGGGCGAAACGACCGCCCCCGATCCTGGCAGGAAAACGAAAAAAACGACAAGCGTTAGGTTTCGAACGAATATCAACATCAGCGGCACAGGAAGCGGAGGAACAAGGCGAGACGCGGCGGAATTGGGTACGAAAAACTGGCCCGGCCGTTAGAATGTTAGCTTACCAGCCGTGCCGCCGAGCGCCGCTCCTGTCCCCTCGCTCACTTGTGTTTCGATGCCCCAGCGTCCCGCCGTGTCGACGATCACGCCGTCCACGGCTCTGGTGTCGATCACGGCGATCATTTTGACTTCGGTCATTCAAGGATTTTTCGGATGCGCCGCTGTGTCGGCGGCGGGAGACGCCTCGATGTTTTCCGCGGCGGCCGAGCGGGCGTTTCAGAGCGAGTTTCTGCCGCTGTTGCGGACCTATTGTTTCGATTGCCATCAAGGCGAATCCCCCGACGGCGAGTTGCGACTGGATACCGATTCGTCGCCCGCTGCTGTCGCCGAGCAGCGGAACGTTTGGATGCGAGCGGTCGCCCAGGTCCGGCTGGGTTCGATGCCTCCCGAAGACGCCGCCGAGTTGGACGCTGATACCCGTGTGCGATTCTTGCAGTTGATGGAGCACTTCGCGTCGGCGGTCGACTGCGTGCAGAATCCGAACGCGGGAAAAGTCGCGCTGCGACGTCTGACCCGTCGTGAATACCGAAACACGATCCGTGATTTGACCGGCGTCGATTACGAGCCGGCGGAGAGTTTTCCCGGCGACGACGTCGGATACGGTTTCGACAACATCGGTGACGTGCTGTCGTTGCCGCCTTTGTTGATGGAAAAATATTTGGACGCCGCGGAAGCGATCGTCGGCGAAGCGATCAAGACGCCCGAGCCTGCTGAGATCTTTGAGCTGAACAAGACGCCGGCTTCGTTGATCGGTGCGGAGAAATTCAAGGCGTCGGGCAGATTGTCGATGTCGTCCAACGGCACCGTCGCGTTGCAGCCGAAGATCCCCTTTGCGGGCCTGTTCACACTGACGGTCACCGCTAGCGGCGACCAGGGCGGTGACGAACCGGCGCGGATGGAAATCAAGACCGGCAAGCGTGGCGTGGTCGTCGATGTGCCCGAGGAGAGTCCGACGGACTACGAAATCCCGCTGCGTTTGACACGCGGCGATCGGAAAATCGAAATCAGTTTCATCAACGATCATTATGTCGCCGGTCAGGTCGACCGGAACCTGCACCTGCATCACGTGCATTTGATGGGCGAAGAACGACGCCGTGCCGTCGCCCCGTCCGCTTTGCCTGCCTCGCACAAGCGTTTGATCTTTGTCACGCCCGGCGGATCGCTGACCGAGGACCGTGCGACCGCGAAGGTCCTGTCCCGGTTCGCCAGCCGCGCCTTTCGACGACCGGCGAGAGCGGACGAAGTCAAACGGTTGACCGCTTTGGCGGCAACGGTCCGCGCCGACGGTGGCACTTACGAAGAAGCGATCCAGGTGGCGATGCAAGCGGTGTTGGTCTCGCCGCACTTCCTGTTCAAGGTCGAACAGCCGCAACCGGTCGTCGCCAAAGAGCCGATGCCGCCGATCAGCGACTACGAATTGGCGACCCGCATCAGCTACTTTTTGTGGGGCAGCATGCCGGACGACGAATTGCTGTTGATGGCCCATCGCCACCAGATTCGCGATCCCGCGAAACTGTTGCCCAAAGTCGGTCGCATGATCAGCGATCCACGGTCCCTTCGTTTCGTCGAGAACTTTGCCGGCCAATGGTTGCAGCTTCGCAATCTGGACAACCTCGACCCGGATCGGCTGATGTTCCGCGACTTCGACGAAAAGATTCGCGCGGCCATGCGGATCGAGACGCTGATGTTTTTCAATAGCGTGTTCGCCGCCAATCAGCCGGCGACGATGCTGTTGGATGCGAAATACACGTACCTGAACGAGGAATTGGCGAAGTTTTACGGCATCTACAACGTCGACGGCAAAGGGTTCCGCCGGGTGTCGCTCGAGGGCACACCGCGGGGTGGACTGTTGACCCACGCCAGCATCTTGTCGGTCACCAGCAATCCGACACGGACCAGTCCGGTCAAACGTGGCAAGTGGATTTTGGAAAACCTGCTCAACACGCCGCCTCCGCCCGCGCCGCCGAACATTCCCGAATTAGAAAAGAGTCGCTTGGTGGGCACGCTCCGCGAGCGGATGGAGCAACATCGCGAGAACCCGTCCTGTGCGGCTTGTCACAACATGATGGACCCGCTGGGTTTCGCCTTGGAAAACTTCGACGCGGTCGGCAAGTGGCGAGATCGTGACGGTCGCGACCTGATCGATGCCAGCGGAGTGATGCCCGATGGGACGACTTTCAACGGCGTCGAAGAACTCCGCCGAAACCTGACGACCGCGCGACGCGAGCAATTCGTGCGCTGCCTGATCGAAAAGATGATGACTTATGCGATCGGTCGGGGAACCGAATATTACGACAAATGTGCGATCGACACGATCGTCGAACAGTGTCGCGAAAAGGATTTCAAATTCGCTTACTTGATCGCCGGGATTATCCTGAGCGATCCGTTTCAAAAACAAGGATTTCGCGAATGACTCATTTGCCAACAGGCTTGTCACGACGAACGATGCTGCGTGGACTCGGGACCGCGGTGGCGTTGCCGCTGTTGGACTGCATGTCGTCGACGCGATTACTGTCCGCCGCCGGACGTGCGGACAGACCGCCGATCCGCATGGGATTTTTCTATGTGCCCAACGGCATGCACATGCCGGATTGGACGCCCGTTGCGGAAGGCTCGCGATACGACCTGACGCCGACGCTGGAGCGACTGGGTGATCACCGGGAATCCTTCAACGTGCTGTCGGGTTTGACGTTGGACGGCGCGCGAGCTCACGGCGACGGGGGCGGCGATCACGCACGCAGCGTCGCCGCGTTTCTGACCGGGGCGCATCCCCGAAAGACCAACGGCGCGGATATTCAAAACGGCATCTCGGTGGACCAAAGGGCGGCCCAGTACGTCGGCGATCAGACGCGGTTCGCTTCCCTGGAATTGGGGCTGGAAGCGAGCGCCCAGGCGGGCAACTGCGACAGCGGATATAGCTGTGCTTATGCGTCGAATATGTCTTGGCGTGGTCCGACGAATCCGATGGCCAAAGAAGTCGACCCGGCCGCCGTTTTCGATCGCCTGTTCGCCGGCCGGACGGTCAAGGAGACTCGCCAGGCGCGAACGACCCGAGAAAAATACCGCGGCAGCATCCTGGATTTCGTGCTGGAGGATGCCAAGGACCTGCACAAGACTTTGCCGGCCGTCGATCGACGCAAGCTGGACGAGTACTTGTACAGCGTCCGCGACGTCGAAAAACGGGTTTCGGGCGTCGACAAGCTGCGGATCAGCGAACAGGATATTTCCGAGTACCCGCGTCCCAGCGGCGTTCCCAAGGAGTTCGACAAGCACAGCGAATTGCTAATGGACATGGTCACGCTGGCTTATCAGACCGACAGCACCAGAATTCTTTCGTTCATGTTCGCCAACGCGGGCAGCAATCGCAACTACACTCAGATCGGCGTCAGCGAAGGCCACCACGAACTTTCGCATCACGGCAAGAGCGAACACAAGCAGAGTCAGATCGCCAAGATCAATCGTTATCACGTCGACCGTTTCGCGTATTTGCTGTCACGCCTGAAACAGATTCCCGAAGGCAACGGAACGCTGCTGGACAACTGCATGATCGTGTACGGCAGTGGCATCAGCGATGGCGATCGCCACAATCACGACGACCTGCCGATTCTGTTGGCCGGTTCCGCCGGCGGGCAGATCAAGACCGGACGACACATCCGCTACGAGAACGGCACGCCGCTGTGCAATCTGTATGTATGGATGATGCACCAAGTCGGGGCCCGGGCCGAATCGTTTGGCGACAGCAACGGCACCCTGACGATCTGACCGGAGGCTTCCCGGCGGCCCCCTAGCCCGTGTGCGAGGTGACCGGCAGCGGAGTCGGCGACGCGGGATCGACGACCGGCAGGGTTCCCAGTCGTCGGTGAAGCTCATCGACGCTTCGGGGATACTCGGCGTGGTTCTCGGCGAAGTCGATCGACATGTCCAAGGCTTCCAACATCTTTTCGGTTTGAATGTGGAAGTGCAGGTAGGATCCCATCACCGTGTGCGCGTATTCGAACTTTGTCGGTCCCATCATTGCGGCTTGAAAAAAGTTTCGCAGGTACAGCCACCGCGTCGATTTGTCTTTCAGCATTCGCCAAGCGATCGTGCGAAAGCCTTTGAACATGCGACGAAATTCCCAGCCGTTGGGAATGTGTTTGTTGGCGATCTTGATCCGACGCGTCGTATCGATCACCCGGTCCATGAAAGCGCGTGGGCCGTACACGTGGGCGATGATCGAACGCAATTCGCGATAAATTTCGACGCGATCCCGCTGGGTAACGAAATTCAAGCCGCTGATCGTTTGGTCCTTCGATTCGTTGCTCCGCAGTTCGTAATCCGTCGATCCGTCGCGGATCCAGTTGTGATCGGAATCGATCAATCGACGTTCTTTGGCCAGCCGCCGTGTCAGTTGGGTGTTGGGCAGCGCGCTGAGCAGGCCGACCATCGAAAGGGCGATGCCGCTGTCTTGGATGAACTTGATCATCGGCCCGTCGGTGCCGGGTTTGTCGGTATCAAAACCGATGATCAAGCCGGCGGCGATCGAAATCCCGTGGTCGTAGATGGTACGGACCCGTTCGATGATCGGCTGGACCGTGTTGATCCGCTTCTGCGTATGAATCAAGGTTTCTTCGTCGGGTGATTCGATGCCCAAAAAGACGTAGCGGAACTGAACGTCTCGCATCAGCTGCATCAATTCCTTGTCGTCGGCCAGGTTGATGCTGGCTTCGGTCGAGAACACGAACGGATAGTTGTGTTCTTCGTTCCAAGTTTTGATCGCCACCAACAACGGCTTGATCAGTTTGCGGTTGCCGATGAAATTGTCGTCGGTGAAATCGACCCAGCCGCGATAGCCGAGGTCGTACAAGCGTTGCAGTTCGGCCACGAATTGTGCGGGCTTCTTGACCCGAGGCACCCGGCCGAACAGTTCGATGATGTCGCAAAACTCACAGTTGTACGGACAGCCCCGCGAGGACTGGACGCCGACGTGCAGGTAGTCGTTGAAGTCGATCAAGTCGAATCGCGGCGTCGGCGTTTTGGAAACGTCGGGTTTGATCGGCGTTTCGAAGGTGCCGCGCGGGTTCCCGTCACGCCAAGCGTCCAACCACATCGGGATCGTCGCTTCGCCTTCGCCGACGACGACCGCGTCGGCGTCCGCGTACAGGTGCGGTTGACTTGTGGGATCGGGACCACCGACGGCGATGAACTTCTGTTCGCGATTCGCTTTGGCGATCAGTTCCATGATGCCGGGCTGTTGCGGCAACATGCCACCGGTGCAGACGATGTCGGCACGATCCCACTTCTCCAGGTCGAGAGGGCCGACGTTCAAATCACACAGCTCGAATTGCCAGGACTGCGGCAGGATCGCTGCGACGGTCAGCAGTCCCAGCGGCGGAGCGGTCGCCTTGGCGCCGATCGCCTTGGCACTTTCGACGAAATTCCAATAATTCGTTGATTCGAAACGCGGCTGAATCAACAGGCAGCGAACCGGGGCGTCGGGATCCGTCGGCAGGTGGCCCGGCGACGGATCGCTTGCAAGCCCGGGGGAAGTGTCCGGCATGGGAAGCTTTGTTGGCTCGGCGAATAAATGAATCTGGGAAGGGCGGACGTCGCGATTTCGGGCCGACGAGACGAGTCGAACAAGGCGGGGAAAATCGGCCAAAAATGCGACAAACACGGCTTAGCACGATGGTCCGGATTGGTCAAACAATCAAGAACATTACGGTAATGCGGGACACTCCGCCGTTTTCGCACCTCCAACGTGCGATCGGCTTCGATAGCCACGTTCAATGACTAGGAGAATCCCTCTGTGATACTAGACTGTCACCCGTTGCCCTGCTTTTCCGCCGAAGATTTTTTGCTGTGATCTTGATGCCGACGACGCCCGAACGACCACAGCACGTCCTGTTGACCGGGGCGACGGGGATGGTCGGTGCCCACTTGCTGGCCAAGTTGCTGCGGGCCGGCCGGGCGGTCGCCGCCCTGGTGCGGCCTGGCGAAAGCGAGACGTCCACCGAACGTGTCATGCGGGTTCTGGCCCGCTTCGATCTGACCGGTCGCGATGTTGCCGACCGGCTGCGGATTTTGAGCGGCAGTCTGACCGACGGACATTTGGGACTTTCACCGCACGACCAAGGATGGGCGGCCAGACACATTAGCGAAGTGCTGCACTGTGCCGCGTCGCTCAGCTTTCGACCGGCCAGCGAATCGGTCGACGGAGAACCTTATCGAACCAACGTCGACGGCACGGGACGACTGATCGACCAGGCCAAAGCTTGGGGCATCGGATCGTTTCATTACGTCTCGACGGCGTACGTTTGCGGTCAGATTCGCGGCGAGGTGCGCGAAGACGATCTGGATCGCGGCCAATCCTTTGCCAACGATTACGAACACAGCAAACTGCTGGCCGAGCAGCGTTTGATCCGCGAGTCGGATTGGCAAGTCACCGTGTACCGTCCGTCGATCGTGATCGATTCGACACATCGCTCACCGCAGGCAAATGATCGAACGGTCTACGGGGCGTTTCAAACCTATCAGGCGCTTGCCGGAAAATTCGGTTCACCCGGCAAGGGCGGTTGGTTCAAGAATCTGGGATTTACCGGAGTCGAAAAAAAGAACCTTGTCGAAGCCGACTGGGTCGCCGAATCGATCGTGTCGATTTTTCGAAGCCCTCCGCATCACGGCAGGACTTACCATTTGACGGCGCCCCAGGGCACGGCGATCTTCGAAATCGAAGACGCCTTTCACCGTGTGTGTGTCTCCAAAGGCGTCGGCACAAGAATCCTGTCCGGTGCCGAAGCCGCGAAAGCGGCCGAGGCCTCGGCGGTCTTTCAAACCATGGCCGCGCCGTACGTCAAAACCTTTTTGCCGTACTTCAACGATGACCCCGTTTTTGATCAAACGAACACCGTCAAAGCGTTGCCCGAACTGAACGTCGAGGTGTCAAAAGACGTCACCGGCGCGGAGATCCAGGCAATGCTGATCGGATCGACGCGTGACGAGTCGCACACGTCGGCACCGGATCAGGTGAACCGTCAGCCCGCGGACGCTGCGGTCGAACGGGGTGAGGATGACGATGACTTGGTCGTCGTCGGTTTTGACGTCTGTTTGCCGGGCGGCGCGGAAGGTTTCGCGGCGTTCGAGCAAGTCTTGTTCGCCGGCCAAAGTGCGATCGACGAGGTCCCGGCGGATCGTTTCGATCGTTCTCTCTACTTCGATCCGAAGCGTGGCGAAACCGGCAAGGCCTACACGACACTCGGCGGATGCGTGCCCGAGTCGGCGATCGATCCTGCGGTGCGAAGTGTGGCCCAATCGTGGGGTGATTTCGATCCCTGTCATCAGCAATTCGCATCGGTGGCCGCGTCGGCTTGGCGACGTGCCGGGATTCCTAAAACTTCGGGGCTGGAGAGGGTTTGCGGACTTTACGTCGGACATTCCGGGGGCACGAAACTTGGCGGGCCGCTGGCAATGTCGACGATGGCCGCCGCCGCGGCCGAGGAAATCGCGAAGGTTCCCGGTTGTCCGGCCGGAGATGGGGACGAAATCGACGGTGCCGAATCCGGCGCAGCCTTGCGGGCGCTGCACGATGATTTGATTCGGCGTGTTCGTGCGACTCGGCCACGACGGCGAACCGACGACGGGACGCATTTCAACGCTTACTCGGCGGCCGCCTTGGCGGCGCGGGTGCTGGGGTTGCAGGGCATTCGCGAAGTCATCGACGCCGCGTGTGCGTCCTCGCTGGTCGCCCTGAAACACGCCGCCACGGCGATCTCCGCGGGCCGCATCGACGCGGCGATTGTCGGCGGAGCCACCTACAACAACGTCGACAACCTGATCCTGTTTTCGCAGTCGCAGGCCTGCAGCGACCAACACTCGTGCCCCTTTGACGAAGCGGCCAGTGGCCTGATCAGCAGCGAAGGTTACGTCGCGGTCGTGATCACGCGTCGCGCGATCGCCCGCAAGCTCGGCTTGAGCGTGAGCGGTCGAATCGACAACATCGGAATCGCGTCAGACGGGCGTGGCAAGAGCTTGTGGGCTCCGCGGACCGAGGGCCAACAATTGGCGATTCGCCGCGCTTATCCCGATTCGCCTCCGCTGGCGATCGACTACATGGAATGCCACGCGACCAGCACGCAAGTCGGCGATGCGACAGAATTGAATTCGCTGACGACGCTTCGTGACGAACACGCCGCGGCCACCGGTACGACCGAGCGATTATTGATCGGCAGCGCCAAGAGCAATTTCGGTCACACCTTGGAAGCCGCCGGACTGGTCGGTTTGGTGAAGGTCTTGGCGGCGATGAAGCGTCATCAAGTCCCCGCTTCGATTCACTTTTGCAATCCCGCGACTTCGTTCGATTGGAGCCGAGATCGACTCGCGGTCGCGGATCGAAACTCGGATTGGCCGTGTCACGCGGGCCGCGACGTCAAGAAGGCCGCCGTCAGCGCCTTCGGCATCGGCGGCTTGAACGCGCATGCCGTCGTTCGATCGGAACCAAAGGACGAAACGGGGCGTTCGGCCCTGTCATCGGCCGTGGTCGCGGAAATGACAAGGCGCTGCACCGGAGGCGAAGCGATCGCGATCGTCGGTCGTGGCGTCGTGTTGCCCGGCGCTTTCAACGTCGACGAACTGGCGAAGCTGACGGGCGGCGGCCAGACCGGCATCGGTCCGCCACCGGCGGATCGCTGGCGTGGCCGATCGGCGGTCAGCGTGCCCGGAACCTCGGCAAGCGGAACCGGGGCACCGAAGCAGCCGTTTTCGACGCCGCATTGTCACGGCGGCTACATCCGTGGTTACGAATTCAACGGCCAGCCTTATCGGATCCCGCCCAAACAGGTCGCACTGGCCAATCCCGTTCAGATGATGTTGATCGACGCGGTCCGTCAGGCTCTGGACGAACTGGGCGAACCGAAAGACTTTAACGTCCCACCGGGCCAAGGCGTGCTCGATCGCAGCCGGACGTCGGTCGTGATCGGCACGATCTTTGGAGGCGAGTTTTCGAATCGCCTGCAGGTCGGAATGCGGATCCCCGAATTGTGCCGGCACCTGCGGGAAAGCTTGAAAGGCCAAGGGTTTTCGACGCCGCAAATCGAACCCTGGGTCGAAGCCTATCGGCGCCACATGCTGAACCGTTACTCGGCGATTTTGGACGAAACGGGCAGTTTTACGGCCAGCACGTTGGCGTCACGGATCGCCAAGACGTTCGACTTGATGGGGGGCGCCTGCGCGGTCGACGCGGACGATGCCTCGGGCCTGTTGGCCATCTTGACCGCCGTGGACCAACTCCGTCACGGCGATGTCGACACTGTGATATGCGGAGTCGCCCAGCGATCGCTGGACTTGGTCGCTTTTGAGCAACTGAACCTGCGACACCGATTGGTCGCCAGCGGAAACCCGTCGGACGTTCCCCGGGACTGCAACCAAGTCCTTCCCGGCGAAGGCGTCGCGGTGATGATCTTGAAACGCCAACGAGATCTGCCGACGCTGGAGCGATCCGGCGCGACACCGAAGGTCCACGGGACGTGGAACGACATCACCACAGACTTCGTCGCCGAAGCCGCACGAGGCCGGGCGATCGCGTTGGATCCGGACATCGGAAATGCATCGCTGGTGCGTCAGATCGGTTATCTGTCGGGCGCGCACGCCGTCGTCCGCGCGATCACCCAGACCTGTACTTGGCAGACCGATGATTTACCGGCGCGAGCTGATCGGCCCCATGGTCACGCCGATGATCTGGAAATTGCGGCCGTCGCCGAAGACGGGTTCAGCATCCGGGCGGTTTTGCGGCGCCCCGATCCGAATCCTCGATTAGGATCATTCGTTGAGGAGCCTCGTTCGACGTCGAGGCGATCTTCCGCCACCGGTAAGCGTTTTCCGGCAGCGGCTATTTCCGCCAAGATTCCAGATGTTGTTCCCACTGTTTCGATGAAGTCACTCTGCCGACGAGCCATCGACCCCGATTCGGTCGCCGACTGTTTGCATTCTTGGCGGGAAAATCCGACTGCCGCCCTGGCCACCGATTCGGACCAAACGGCGGGCACCGGTGACATCACCTTTGCCGTCGTTGCCGAAGGTCCCGAGGCGTTGGCCGAGCAGGCCGATCGAATGTTGAAGGCATGGGGCCTGGGCACGCGAGTCGGCGTGGTGGATCGAGCCGGCGGGTTCTTTTGGCGACATCAAGACGGACAGAATCGCGTCGGTTGGTTGTTCCCCGGGCAAGGCTCGCAATACCCACGCCGGCCGCAAATCTTCGACGCCGATCCCGACGCGGCCCAAGCAATGCGGTCATTCGACCGGGCCATGGTCGACCTGGGCTTGCCCGCGATCGGCGAACGCTTGGACGACCCGGATGCCCAGTTGGGCAAGGACGTCTGGTGGACCCAGGTCTGGATTTTAGCCGTCAGTCACGTGCTGGCGGACAGTTTGGACCGCGCCGGCGTCCCCTGCGACGTCGCGTCGGGTCACAGTTTCGGGGAATGCGGCGCGGCTTTGCACTCCGGCGCGATGAATGTCCGCCAAGCCCTGATGTTCGCCCAGCAACGCAGCGACGCCGTGCTGACGACGGTTCGCCGAAACGGTCAATTGCTTTCGATTCGGGCGTCGGCAAGCCGCGTCGCCGCGGTACTCAAATCCGAATCTTGTGACGTCGTGATCACTCACCACAATGCACCGGAGCAGACGGTCGTGGCGGGAACCCCGGATCAAGTCGCCGTTGCCAAGAAAGCCTTTGCCGCCGCCGGATTGCCTGCTGTCGTGATCGCGGTTCCGGCGGCCTTTCACACGTCGATGATGGACGACGCCGAGGCGGTTCTGCGACGGACTTTCAGCGGCGAACGCCTGCGACCGGCTTCGTGTCCGTTGCTGTCGGCCGGTTCGCTACGGTACTTGGCGGAACCCGACGAAGTCCGTGAAAACTTGATCGCACAACTGACCAAGCCGGTCCTATTCGCCTCCGCGGCGAAGCGATTGGCGGCCGACGGATGCGGACTGTTGATCGAAGTCGGACCCGGCGATGTGCTCACCCGACTGTCGAGGTCCAGCGTTCTGGATTCGGCGCTGTGTCTTTCCCTGGACGGCGGTCGAGGGCACCGACAGCAAGCGGAACTGATCCGATTGGCCGTCGAGGTGGTCACGAATCGATCGTACATCACAAAACCGGGGCTTCCGACGGTTTCTGGCAAGACATACGACGGCCCGGCGATCGTGGCAGATTCGGTAAGCGGAGCACCGTCGCGAAATGGCTCGGTCTCGACGCACGAAGTCCGAGTCTTGGACGTCACGGGCGAGCGTAAAACGGGGCCGGCGAAAGCGAAACGCGACTCGCGGCCTGAGCCTCCGGTGCGATCGCCTGCCATCAATGGCACCAAAGCGTCATCAAAATCCGCGGTTCGGCAATCGTCGGCGGCGGCGCCCGTTTGGCATCCGACGACGTCTGACGATTCGGCCGGGAAGTCGAACCGTGACGACGCGACTGCGACCGACGCGGCGGAAGTCGGCGGCGACGTCCGATCGTTTTTGGTCGATTTGGTCGTCGAGCTGACCGGCTACAGCCCCGACGTGGTCGATTTTTCCGCGGATTTGGAAGCGGAGTTGGGGATCGACAGCATCAAGAAGGCTCAAGTCATCGGCGAGCTGGCCGAATGGGGGAACATCCAGCTGGACCTGACGACGATGAAGCTGTCGGACTACGTTTCGCTGTCTGACATCGCGGCACTTCATCCGGCGGGCCAAGAATCATCCGTCGCGTTGGTCGCCGACCAAAGCGTCGTGACGGCGGCTCCGGTGCAATCCTGTGCCACGCCGCTACCCTTGCCCGTTCAGGTCGGTACCGTTTCCCCGCGCGACCCGGGCAACGTGTCGCCGATCGGCGAGCCGGTTTCCGTCGGCGATTCGATGGCCTCGTTGATGATCGATTTCGTCGTCGACCAAACCGGTTATTCGGTCGACATCATCGACATGGACGCTGACCTGGAAGCCGAATTGGGGCTGGACAGCATCAAGAAGGCTCAACTGCTGGGTGAATTGCAGGAACAGTTCGACTTGTCGTCACTGGATTTGGGGCAGGTGAAGCTTTCCGATTTCGCGACGCTGCGAAACATTCAATCGTTCGTCTTGCAGCAGTGGGGCGAAAAAAAAAACGGCCCCGTCGATGACTCGTTCGCCGTAGACGATTCCCCAGCGGACGAATCAACCGCGCCGCTTCGGGCGCCCGCCGAAGGGACGTGTCGCTTCGCGTTGAAGGTGGTCGCCGCGGATCGCTTGCCCGGCATGCCGACCGAACCGATCTTTCACGGCTCGGCTTTGATCCTGGGCGACAACGCGGTCGCCGGTGAGATCATTCGGCGGCTTTCCGGGGCCGGGATTGACACTCACCAGGTCCGCGGGCGTCGGACCGTCGAAGACGTCGATCGTTTGTTGGACGGCATCTGGAGCCGGCAGGAAACGCCGCACCTGTTCATCACCACGCCCCGTGACGACGACGCGCTGGCGGATCTGGACAGTCGCCTGTGGAACGAGCGACGGGACGAAGCGTTGACGGTGCCGTTTCGCGTTTGCCAACGCTGGATGCAGCGGATGATCGACACCGACCAGATGAGTCGAGCGTCGTTGGTTTCGGTGGTTCACGCGGGCGGCGATTTCGGATTTTCGGCCGCGGACATGCCGAGTCCCGAATCGGGCGGCATCGCCGGGCTGACCAAAGCGATGCGGATCGAGTCTTGGATGCGTGAGTTTCGGGAAACGCCGATGCTGATCGTCGACGGTGCGAAGGACGCGACGCCACAATCGGTCGTCGAAGGCGTGTGGCGGGAACTCGCCGTGCCCTCTTACGACGAAGAAGTCGTGGTCGACGCGGTGCGACGTTGGACGATCGACGCCGACTATCGTCCCTTGTCCGCCGACACACACGGGGAGAATCGAATCACGTCCGGCGGCACCTGGATCGTCAGTGGTGGCGGTCGCGGTATCACGGCGATGACGGTAATGGAACTGGCCTCGCGATACGGTCTGTCCTTGCATTTGCTGGGAACGGCACCCGAGCCGACGCTGGACGCGCCGACCCGACAAGCCGCGGCGACCGACCGCAGCGAACTTCGTCGACGAGTCATGCGTCGTGCCCAAGCGGAATCCGCCAACCCGATCGAGACGTGGCGAGATTTGGAAAAGGCGATCGAGATCGATCAAACGCTGCAAGAGTGTCGGCGTCGTGGACTGAACGCGACCTACCACTGCGTCGATGTATCCGACGGCGAAGCGGTCGCCCACGTCGTCCACCAGATCCGCAAACTCGGCGGTCCGATTCGCGGGGTCATTCACGGCGCGGGAGCCGGGCAAGACGCTCGATTCGATCGCAAACGACCCGACAAGGTCGCCAAGTGCATCGGCGCAAAAGTCGACGGCTGCATCCATCTGGCCGCCGCAACGATGAGCGATCCGTTGGAATGGTTCGTGGGTTTCGGGTCGATCAGCGGCCGTTTCGGCGCGAACGGTCACACGGACTATTCGCTGTCCAACGACATGTTGGCCAAGTGCGTCGATCGCCTGAAACAGTCACGTCCCGACGTCCGTTGCGTCACCTTTCACTGGCACGCGTGGGGTGACATCGGCATGGCCGCAAAGCCGGAGGCCAAGTTGGCGTTGGAGATGATCGGCATGCAGTTCATGCCGGCGGAGGAAGGCTTACGTCATTTTTTGAACGAGTTTCGCTTCGGCGGAGACCTTTCGGAGGTCTTGATTACGGATCGCCGCTACGTCCGCAAGTTCTTTCCCGGCCCGGCAGTCCGACAACATCAAGGCGACGCGGCGACGGGCTATCCGTTGCTGGATGCCGGTGATCGAGGCATCGCGGCGGCCGCATCCCACGCGGTCACGCTGGATCCGGTCCACGATCGTTTCTTGAGCCAACACAGGATCGGCGGAAAGCCGACGTTGCCGATGGCCGTGGCGCTCGAAATGATGGCCGAAGCGGCGAGTTTAAGGGCCGGCGGAAAACGGGTCCGCGTCTGTTACGACGTGAGAGCGATTACCGCGCTGAAGTTCAGCAGCGAAGACGCCCTGGCCTGCGAAGTTGTTGCGGATGATCGGTCGGTCGACGACGGCCGCGTCGGCGAATCGGATAGGCAACGATGGCAGCTTTGTGCGGACTTGAGACGCGCCGATGGTCGCTTGGTGCAAGAACAACGCCCGCACTTTCGCGCCGAGTTCGCGTTCGTCGGTGGCATCGAAGGTCGCCCGGGCGAAGATCTTTCGGGCCGGGACGTGTGGGCTCCGGTGCGATCCTTGGTGTTCACGCCGATCGAGTATTTGTCGCCCGACGCGCCGATCTATCACGGCGAATCCTTGCAATGTTTGCGAAGCGTTCACACGGATGTCGCGGCGGAAACAATTTTCGGGCGAATCGCGGCTCCTTCCCCGGCGCATTTGGGAGGCGAGAATCGGCCGCTTTCCGGCTGGCAGACTTCGTGTGCGTCGATGGACGCTTGTTTTTATGCCGCCGCGGTGCTGGCTTTCGCCGTGCACGCTCGACCGAGTCTGCCGGTCGGTTTCGATCGGATCGAACTGGGACGATTGCCCACGCCGGGCGAACCGCTGCTGGTCCGCTGGGACATCGAACAGGCCGATCAAGCGGGCATCGGACTGCGTGGCGAGCTGACCGGATTCAATGATGATACGTTGGCTCGCTTCGTCGGCTACCGCATCGGATGGCTTCGTTGACATCTCGACAGCCGGATTTCGGCAGAAAGAAACGCTGTGATTGATTTATCAGGAAAAACGGCCCTTGTGACCGGTGCCAGTCGTGGCATCGGACGGGCCTGCGCGCTGACGTTGGCCCGATGTGGCGCGAACGTGGCGATCAACTTTTTGTCCAGCCGCGACGCGGCGACGCAGGTCGCTCGCGAAGCGGGTGGCGAAGGTGTCGGCGCCGTCGCCGTCAAAGCCGACGTCAGCCGGCAAGAGGATTGCCACGCGTTGGTCGATGCCGTGGTGGAACACTTCGGCGGCCTGGACATCGTCGTCAGCAACGCGGCGGCGGGAGGTTTCCGCGGCGTTGCGGAGTTGACGCCGCCGAATTTGGAAGCCGCCATCCGAACCAATGCCGCGCCGGTCGCCTGGTTGATGCAGGCGGCGGCCGAAAGCCTGACCGCATCGGAAGGACACGGAAAACTGATCGCCGTCAGCAGTCACGGATCGATCCGAGCGGTGCCGCACTACGCGGCCATCGGGGCGTCCAAAGCGGCGCTGGAAAGTCTGGTGCGTCACATGGCATTGGAGTACGGAAAACAGGGCATCAATTTCAACGTCGTGATGCCGGGCATCGTCAGGACGGAAGCCGTCGCGACGATGCCGCAAGTGGAGGAGATCTTGCGAACGGCGCAGGAGCGGATGTTGGTCAAACCTCGTTCCCTGGAACCCGACGACGTGGCGGGCGTCGTGGCGTTTCTGGCAAGCTCGGCCGGCGACATGATTCAAGGACAGACCATCGTCATCGACGGTGGCATCACGATCCGTGTTTGACGAAGACGAAATGATCGACGGACGATCCGTGCCGGACTGGCGACAGACAACCGCGATGGAGCGTTTCCTGTGGCAGACCGATCCGGGCGGGTCGTCGATCGTGTACCGAGTCGAAGTCGTCGTCGGTCGACCGATGGACGAGGCCAGGCTTTCCGCCGCGATCGCCGAAGTCGCTCGAATGCAACCGCTGTTGTTCAGCCGCTTGGTGCCCCATGAATCGGGCATCGTCTGGGAACCGATTCGAGCGCCACACGAATTTTCGTCCGAGGACGTGCCCGTCACGAGGGCGGAACTCGGCCGCATCGCAGCGATCGACTTGACCAAGCAAGTCGGGCTGCAAGTCGGTCTGCGTGATCAGCCCGGTGGAGGCCAGGTGCTGACGCTGGACTATCATCACGCCGCTGTCGACGGCCAAGCCGGTGCGAGATGTCTGGGCCAGATCCTGCGGTGTTACGGCGATCAAACTCGCGTGAGGAATTTCGAAACTTTTCGGCGCGGATCGCCCAAGCTGAGTCTGCGTCACTCGTTTCCGCTGCCCGATGACGGACGACCGATCGGGACCCGCGAAGGCCTGCGAAATCTGTGGGTCACGATTCGTGGCAGGTCGATTCGCTTCTCGGACTCCTTGGTCGCCGCCCCCGTCGGGCAGGACACGATCCTGACCGCGGTCTTGTCGGCGGAACAATCCGCGGTGGCCCGCCTGGCGATCGCTGGCATGCCCCAACCGGTCAACGACATCGCGCTGGCGGCGACGTTCCGGTGCTTGGCCGAGGACGAATGCTTGTCGGACCAGGCGGGGCGTTTCATGGTGATGAATCCCGTTGACTTGCGCACGATGATTCATCGCGACATGCCGGGCGTTAACATGACGGGCTTTGCTTTCCCACGACGTCGGCGTCGCGAGATCGTGCGACCGGAGTTTGCCGATGAGCTTTTCCAAGAGCTGAACTACGTCCGCTCACGCAAAGTCGGTGCCGAATTCCTGCGGGGGATCGAAGCGGTTCAGAGTCGATCCCGCGTGTTGAATTTTATTCTAGCCCGCCGTTGGTTCGATCCCGCGGCAAGTCTCACTTGCGTGACCAACCTGAAACCGGGTCGACGATTCGGCTGTGTCAAAACGGACGCGGGCTGGCGAGTGGGTGATCACGAGATCGTCGCAATCCGTTTAACCCCACCACGTCCACGCGGCACCGCGTTGGCGTTGGCGTTGACGGAGTCCTTGGGTCGCTATTCCCTGACAATGCGGGGCGACCCGAGTATCTTTACCTTTCCCACCATGGCCGATCGGGCGAGAAACTGGTTTGCCAAGTTCGGCGATCTGATCGGACACCGAGCCGACGCGATTCAGGTTGACGCATGATATCACCCACACTTTTGAAAGTCGGAACCGTCCTGTTGCTGATCACGGTCGCCGTGATGCTGGGATTCGGGATCGTCCGCGAACGTTCGTTGCAGGCCGAATTGGATTCCCTCCGCGAACAAGAAGGCGTGATCACCGAGACCACCGGCGACGACGATTCCTTGACT
>CAYVRC010000117.1:0-18783 GCA_964453205.1 uncultured Pirellulaceae bacterium
GAGCGTGGGTCGTAGACACCGATTTCGAAGTCGCCTTCGACGTCGCTGAGGTCCAGCTGCGTCTGTGCCACCGTCGCCAGGTAGACGAGATACAACTCGCCGGGCTTGGCCAAGCAATACTTGGCGTTGCCGGCATCGCTGCCGTCGGTCGCGTCGTTGCCGATCAAGGGATCGGCGGGCGACAGCTCGGTCAGTGGAATGTCGTTGTTGCGGAAGAATTCCAACGCGACGCGACAGTAATCCCAGCTTCGGTCGCGAGAACGCCAGTCTTCGCAGACCAAGTCGTTTTCGACGAATTGATAGCCGAAGTAATACTCCACGCCCGCGCCTCCGCCCATCAAGTGTCCCCACAAGGTTTGGCGGCGGACGTCGTGTTCGTCGTAGATGAACTTTCCGCTGCGGTCGCGGCCGTCGAATCCTTTGTATCCGAGGTCGGGGCATTGGCCGTGCGCGGCGGAACCCGATTCGTCAAACGCGACGACCCATGGCTTGCCGGCCTGGGTGGACTGTGAAACCCACCGAACGGTTTGCCAATGCGTGTCACGGATGTTGCCGTTTTGCAGCGAAAGCCCGGTCAGTTTCGAAGCGTCACCGATCAGCGGCATGTACTGCTTGTCTTGCTGATTCGGAAACGTGTGCAACGCGACGTTGTGGTCGTAAGGATCCGTTCGGGCGATGTAATTGATCATGTCCTGGATCTGCTCGGTTGACTGCGTGTTTTCTTCGCCCAGATTCCAGTTGAGCGCCAAGTTGTGGCCGAAGCGGGCGACGAGTTCACGAACGTACAGTTTCCGCTGCGGACCGAGATTGCCGCCGTCCAAAGATTCCGGAATGTTGCCGGCATCCTCGTTGCCCCGGACGTGGTCGTCGTTTTCGGTTTCTTGCATTTTGAAGTGCAAGTACATGCCGCGGTCGGTGCCGTGATCGAACACGATGCCCCACTGATCCAGCTTGCTGCAGTCGTAGTGCATCTTGTCGTCACGTTGGATGAACGGCCAGACGTTGTCGCCGTCGCCGCCCGCGTTGTAGGTCAAGAAGGAAAACGCGTTGCAGCCCTTGCCGGACAAGTAATTGATCGCACCGATCAAGCCTTTCCCTTTGCCGCCGGCCCAGCTCGGGTCGCCCGGTTTCCAATCGCTGATGTGCGGGGCCCAAGTTTTCAACGGCACTTTGTCCGCTTTCATGGCAATCGTGTCGTCGAAATCGGCGTACCCGAGCAACGTCTCGGGGGCATCCGCGCCGGCCTTGAGGAAGAATTCCTTGGAACCGGCGTGTTGCAAGTACCGCTGGCCGACGTACTGCAAACGCCCTTTGCCGCGAAGACTGTCGGGGTCGGCGGTGGAGGCGGCGACGGTGACTTTGCCCGATTTGCCGTCAAAGCCCGCCAGCGGTTCGCCTTTGTCGGGACCGTCCAACGCCACGTTCGGACCGGCGTGGAAATTCAGCGTGTACGTCCAATCGCCCGGTCGATCCGGGGCGAAATGCACCCGCCATTTCGTCCCCGACTGCGCCGAGGTGTCGGCCGCGTCGCCGTCGGCGGCGAAGTAACCCGGGACCGTGTAAGTCGTTCCGTCGGTGTGCTCGAAGGTGGCGTTGAGTGCGTAATCGGTGAACGGGTTGGGCGCGTTGTCTTGTTCGTGTGCGAACGGCCCGTCGAGCGTCAGCGTCAGCTTGTGCCAGACCATCGCATCACCGCTTCGGGTGACGCCGCCATCGCCGTGTTCGCCGCGTGGCTGCATCAGTGGCAAGGAACTGACGGGCGTCGTCGGGCTGCTCTCGGATGCGACGGGTTCCGGCGTCGCGTCGTCCGGCGCGATTGCCGAAACGAAAGCGAACGTCGGCGGTGCGGGACCGGCAAACACGACGGGTTCTGGGCCGACGTCGCCGGGACGTTCGAATTGGCGGTCCGTCGTCAAGATGAACTTGTCGAATTCGAAACCGTCTTCTCGCATGCTGAAATGAATCGTATGCGTTCCGGACTCTGGGACGTCCAAAAAGATCTTGTAGGGTTCGCCACAGTGCTGAGCTTCGGTTCGCTGTTTGCTTTCCCAATGCCAACGGCGTTTGCCATCGCACCATTGCATGCGTTGACCGCTTTCAGGCCACTGGCCGTTGATGCCGACGTGCAATCCGTTGTCTTCGCTACCGGTCGAATGGGCGCGGACCCAAACGTAATAACGACCGGGCGTGGTGAAGTTGACCTGGTAACTGACGACGGCCAACTTGCCGGGCTCGGGCGAAAAGTTGGTGCCCTTGATCAGTTTTTCACCGTGATTGCGACGGCTATCAGGCAAGATTTCCAGATAGGCCCCGCCGCTGGCACCTCCGACGTGCGGAGGATCGCCGTCGGGCAAGAACTCGGGCTGTGTGTCGCTGTTGGTCAGATAGAACGCACGCTTCTCGGTGTGCGTTTGGCGGAAAAAGTGCTCGGCCTCGACGGCCACCAGTCCGTCTTTTTCGGCAAACACGGTGTCCTGAGAAATCAGTGGCGTCTGGGCGGAGACGTGGATAGAAGAAAAGCTGAGCGGAGACCCGCAGACCGCGAACGCGGCGCAGAGAATTTTGAAGAAACGCATCGGTGAATCACATTTCGAATGGCGCTGACGGGGGAGAGGTTGGCAGCACAATGTAATTCATCCGCGGGTCACAGGTGGCCACCTTCGACGGCAGTAAATTCTGCGTACACCGGAACGTGCGGGGAAACGGCCTCGGCTTCACCGACCGTCAGGTTGTAGGCCCTCAGGAAGTTCAGCGGCCCGCCACGGCCGAGGAACTCGCTGGTCGAAGCCGCGTCGACCAAAATGTTGGACGTCTGCTGACGGTGTAGTACGTCGGTGGGCAGGCTGCGAACGGCCGCCTGGATTCGACGACCGGCGATGCTGGGCAAGAGATAAGCGTCGTCGGCTTGGAACAGACCCGCCAGCAATACGTCGTCTTCACCGCGTCCGTCGTCATGAACCGACGCCAGGATGCCCGGCAACAACGCGACCTCCTGCTTGGCACGGGTCAGTTCGATTCGCACGTTGACCAAAGAAAAAGTGAACGCGTCACGGGGATCCGGTTCGGTCGCACGGAACCAAGCCACGACCGGATCGTGAACCATCGAATCGGCCGGATCGGACAGGGTGTAGGTTTGAGTCCGATCGACTTCGACGCGAGTCGTGTCGAATACAAAAGCCATCTGTTCGCCGTGGCTGGCCGTACCGGTGCGACCGCCGCCGCTGGGATGGCTGAGAATGAAATCGTAGTGGGCGACGCCCGCGGTCGTACTCTGGCCTTCGTTGATCGTGTCGATCAAACGTGGCAGCACGTCACGTTCGACGGCGTGGATCTGCTGCAGTGCGATCACGTCGAATTGCCGCAAGATTCGGACCAAGTTCTTTCGCGTCATGTCGTTGGCCAGCTTCGACGGTCCGAAACCGCCGAGGGCCCAGGACGCGATTCGCAAGTTTCGATAGCGATCGGTGCGTGTCATCGCGGCGGCCCGGCGGCGATCCGATCCGCCGGCGTCGCCGGCGATCTGGGAACTCGTGTAAGTGTCCCGGATGATCGAAGTGTCCCCGTGCGATCGACCGAACGGAACGGCTTCGGCGGATGCTTGGGTGCTTTCCGGTAACAGGGATGAACGATTCGGCGAAAACGATACGAACTGGTCGCGATCCTCCGAGACTTCCTTGGCGCGGAACGAAACGGTGTCCAAGCCTTCGATTTCGTAGTGATTCAAGAAATACCAGCCGCCGCCGACCAAGGTCAGCACGATCAACCCCGCTTGAATCGGATATCCAGGTTGTTCGGACATGAAACACGTTCCTGCGGAAAAGAATGAAGCTCCGGCGGACGCCCAACAAATCTCGCCCAAGGTCTTTACATCGAACCGTCACGGTCCGGGATTCGAGCCGATCGACGTCGCCGGCAGGCGGGTCGGTCGGGGGCCATCCGACCATCACGACAACCGGCAAGGTTTCACGGCCGGTTCCGAACCATGAGCCGGTTTCGTTTACAGGGGGCTTCGTCGGAAGGGACCGGTTTCCCCGCGGTGCCTGCCTGACACTGATCGATCGGCTGGGTATCCTTGACGGTTTACGCCTTGAATTCCTTTCCACCTGGATCAGACACGCTCGTGAGCGACCTTGTTAACGTTGAAGTCCCCACCGTGGGCGAATCCATCACCGAAGTCCAGATCGGCCAATGGCTGAAATCCGAGGGCCAGTGGGTCGACGCGGGTGAAGATTTGGTGGAGATCGAGACCGAAAAAGCGTCCGTGCAAATTCCGTCTCCGGCCGCCGGCGTGCTGACCAATATCACCAAGCAGGACGAAGAATTCGCAGCTGTCGGCGACGTGATTGCTGCGATCGCGCCGGGCGAAAAGCCCGCCGGTGACGCGATGACTCCGGCGGCCGCCTCTCCGGCCAAGGAACCGGCCTCGACGCCGGCGGCCCCCGCGGCGCCCAGTCCCCCCGCGGCGCCCAGTCCCTCTGCGGCGCCGAATTCCCCCGCGGCGCCGAATTCCCCCGCGGCGGTCGACGGCGGCTTTGTGATGCCCGCCGCCAAGCGTCTGTTGGACGAACACGGGCTCAGCGGCAGCGACGTTCCGGCGACCGGACCGGGCGGCCGATTGTTGAAAGAAGACGTCGTCGCGTTCATCCGCAACCGACCGAGCGCCCCGGCGGCGAGCCCCGCCGCACCGGCGACCCGGATGACTGCGCCGCGGCCGACCGCCGAGGCTTCGCTGATGACCAATTCGCTGCATCGGTCCGAGGAAGTCAAGCCGATGAGCATGCTGCGACGCACGATCGCGGCACGCTTGGTCGAAGCCCAGCAAACGGCGGCCTTGCTGACGACCTTCAACGAGGTCGACATGGCGCCGGTGATGGCGATCCGCAACAAGTACAAGGACAGGTTTCACGAAAAGCACGGCGTGAAATTGGGCTTCATGTCGTTCTTTGCCCGCGCCGCCGTCGAAGCCCTGCGTCGATTCCCCGCCGTCAACGCGGAAATTCGTGACGACAGCATCGTTTACAAGAACTACCAGGACATCGGAATCGCCATCGGCGGGGGGAAAGGCTTGGTCGTGCCGATCCTGCGAAGCGTCGAACGGATGTCGTTCGCCGACGTGGAACGGTCGATTTCGGATTACGCCCGACAGGCCGGCGAGAATCGTCTGCAGCCGGCCGATTTGATGGGCGGCACGTTCACGATCAGCAACGGCGGCATTTACGGTTCCTTGTTGAGCACGCCGATCGTCAACCCCCCGCAAAGCGGAATTCTCGGTTTGCACAGCATTCAGGAACGTCCCATCGCCGTGGACGGTGAAGTCGTCATCCGTCCGATGATGTACCTCGCGTTGACCTACGACCATCGCATCGTCGACGGTCGCGAAGCGGTCGGCTTCCTGAAAACGATCAAGGAAGTCATCGAAGATCCGGCGCGTCTGTTTCTCGAAATTTGAGGCCCACCCGCAGTTGATTTCGTTCAAGCCGAATCCACGATACTCGATGACGGTGACCGTTCGCACGGGGCGATCGATCGGTGAAGTCCTGTTCGTGCTGGTGTTGGTGGCGATCGTCGGCGCGTTGCTGGTGCCTTGGATGCAAAGCTCGCGCGAACGGTCGCGTCAAGTCCGCTGCCAAGCGAACTTGCAAGCGATCGCGACCGGTTTGCAAAACTACCAGACCACCTTTTCCCATTTCCCGGTCGGGACCTTCGACCAGGCGGGCAGCGTTTGCAACACTCCCGTGGGGTTTCACCACAATTGGCTGTCCGGTTTGGTCGCACCGATGGGTTTGCAAGCCGTCAGCGACGCCATCGACCGCGACGTCAGCGTCTACGCGCCCGGCAATGACGCGGCACGAACGCTGGTGATCCCGTCGTTTCATTGTCCGGCGTCAACGCACGTGCCGGAAAACATGACCGACTACGCCGGTTGCGTGGGTTCACAAGATGCCGCCATCACGCCCGAGCGGGACGGTGTTTTCTTGGCCAACCGTTTCCTCACCGCCGATGACGTCGCCGACGGGATGGATTACACCGTGTTCGTGGGTGAGAAATTACCGCTGCGACCGGATCACGGCTGGCTCAGCGGAACGCGAAGCAGTCTCCGCAACGGCCGGATGATTGCCGACCCGGGCGATCCGGACGGGCCGGAGGCGGAATGCCGGGTCGGCGGATTCGGCAGTCGGCACCCCGGCGGAGCCTATCTGTTGATGGGCAGCGGACGCTTGGCTTTTTTCAGCGATTCGACCGATCCGCTGACGCTGCGGCAATTGGCGGCCCGATCCGATCAGGGCGAACGGGCCGATCAGGGCGAACGGGCCGATCAGGGCGAGTAGCGGCGTTTCGACTCGGCCGTCAGGCCGCAAACAGTCGTTCTCGGAGTTCTTTCAGCGTGGCTCGATCCTCGTCGCCGATCGCGCCTTTCGCGTCGGCGGCGTCCACGCCTGCTTGGAAGAACTCCGGGGCCGCGAACATCGTTGCGGGTTGCGGCAACGAGGCGACCTCGGCGATGCGCTGGAGCAGCTCAACGGCAGGTCGATTCAGGCGATGGCAATCACCCAAAGACACCAACAAATCGTGAGGCGAATCGCTCGGGACTTGTCGGCGTTGGGCGAGGCGATAGATCCCATAAGCCGCCGCGACGGCGACGACGGGGATCGCCAGAAACCAGAGGTGTTCGGTCCAGCTCCGTTGCAATTTTTCTTCGCGAAATTGCAGGCTGACGTCGGACATCACCATCTCGGCGAACAAGACGTGCTTGGTCAGGATCGGGCCAATCATGGGCGGCTCAGTGCAGATTCAGTTCACAAAGGTATTGGACATCGGGTGGAAATTCACGCGAATCGGCCCGACGTTTTTCCAAAGAGGCTCGCGCCGTGTCACGAACGGTGCTCTCGGGAAACTCGCTCATTTCCTGCAGCAATTTCAACGATTCATCGCCGGTGCCGTCGGCAAGCACTTGAGCGGCGACCCGGCGGGCTTCTTGGTGATCGTTGCGGACGATGTGGGCCAAGGAATCGGCCAGCAAGTCGATGGCACTGAATGCATCGGTCGCCAGGATGGCTTCGATGCGACGTTGCAGAACCGGATGCCGGAGCGAATCACGCACGCAATGGATCGCGTCGGAATCGATCATCACGACCACCCGCCCCAGGATCCGACGACTGCGTTTTCCCAACGTGCGGATGATCGGCAGGACGGATTTCGCGTGCATCGAATCGAGCACCTTGCGGGCGGCCTCGACCAGTCGGGGTTCGGGATGATCGAGCAGTTCGACCAGTTGCATCAGCAAACCGGCTGTCGGATGGCCTTCGATCGACGCATCGTCGCCGTCCGCCACGATCTTGGCGGCTTCCATCCAGTGCGACACCGGCAAATCGGGGCAGGCGTTCAAAACCTCCGGGACCGACACGACGACATCCTCATCGGCGGCGCGCAAAGTGAAACAAGCCACGGTCAACGTCTGCGTCCAGTCGTCACTGGTGGCGGCCAAGACATGCAGAAAAGCGCTCAAATGTTCGGGCGCCAGTGATCGAGCCAGTTCCATGCCGCCGCGACAGCAGGCGGGCAAACCGATGCGACGAAGATTGGCGATCGTGCTCCGGCTGGGCTGTTTGCCGACCTTTCGCAACAAGGCGTCACGAAAACCTTCGTCCTCACGCGACAGGATCAGCCCGGCGATCGTGTCGCTCAAATCGCGTCGACGGAGACTGGACGCCAAGATTTCAATCGGTCCGGCGTGAGACGAATCGGCTAAGCGGCGTAACAACAGCGACACGCTCGGAGAATCGGGCTCGAACGCGCGGCGAAGCTCGCTGTCGGCCCAAGTCGAAGCGATCAGGTACGCATCAACCAATGCGTCGTTCTGGTGCATCGAGTAACGTCGTACGGATTCAAGTAACCGGAACACCAGTCGGCTCCTTCCCGGTGCGTGGCTGCGACCGATTCGCATCGCATGGCCGACCTCCGACGCGATCGCATCGACCGTCCTCGTCGCTTCTTCCCGGATCGAGTGTGACTTTCCGGTTTCCGCCAAGGTCACGATCGAATCGGGGAAATCGGTCGACCGGAGCACACGTGTCGCTTGCAAGCCGGCAACGACCGAGGATTCGTTTCCATCCAAAGCGGCTCGGGCGAACGGTGCCAGCCACTGGGACTTTGGAATCAGTCGGGAAGCGTCGTCGGCCGACAATCGCGACCAATGTTCCAGGATCAGCCGCCCGGCCTTCGCGCATCCCCGCTCGGACAACGCGTTCACGGCACGGCTTCGAATCGCGGCATCTTCTGCCTTCAACGCCGCGGCCAACACAGCCAAGCCGGATCGGTTGTCGGTCGTCGCCAGCAATTCGAAAGTCAGGGCACAGCCGGGCATCAGAGAATTTTCCTCACGAAGTTCAAATCGACTCGACTTTCGTCGCGTCCGGTTCGCCGCATCCGCTTGCGGAATTGAGAAACGTTAGCTTTCGGTAAGCCGCGGCAAGCCGATTCTGTCACCGCGGGGCGATTCTCTGTCACGATCGGCCGGCCCGGAGCCCTTGCAACCCGCACAACCGTTGCGAGATATCTTGTCGCGACCCCCGGAGGACGCCGAACCTGACGCGAGTCTATAATGAAGGAAAACGTCAACGACGCACCCGCGATGCCGTCCGTCCCCACGTCGGCGGTCGAAAGTCACCGGTGCTAAACCGCCGAGGCCCCGGGAGGGGCGATTGAACGCCGTCATGTCGCAACCAGACGCATCCATGATTTTGCAACAGTCGTACTTGGAGGTCCGCGCGAAGCTGTTAGAAATTGCCGCGACCCTGGATCGCATCCAAGCCGCTCCGGGCGGTGAAGCCGTGTCGGGCGATCATTCCGACCGCCGACGCATCGACACGGCCATCGAAATCTTGGCTTCCGACGATTCTCGTCGTGCTGCGCGGCTCCAACACCTGTTCAGCCGCCCCTACGATGCCGACTGGCGAAAAAAAATGGAACTGTAAATGGATTACATCGACCCGCACATTCACATGGTCTCTCGGATCACCGACGACTATGAAACCTTGGCTCGCATGGGCTGCGTCGCGATGAGCGAACCGGCATTCTGGGCCGGATTCGATCGCGGCAGCGTCGACGGGTTTCGCGATTACTTTCGTCAACTGACGGAAGTCGAACCGCGTCGCGCCGCCCAATACGGCATCCAACACTACACCTGGTTGTGCATCAACGCCAAGGAAGCCGAGGACGTTTCCTTGTCGCGCGACGTGATTGCAATGATTCCGGAATTTCTGGACCGCGCTAACGTGTTGGGGATCGGTGAAATCGGTCTGAACAAGAACACGAAAAACGAAGCCACCATCTTTTTGGAACACTTGGACGTCGCGGCCGAGCACCGGCAACCGATTCTGATTCACACGCCGCACTTGGAGGACAAGTACCAAGGCACGCGAATGATCTTGGACATGCTGACCGGCGACAGCCGCTTGGATCCGGATCGCGTGCTGGTCGATCACGTCGAAGAACACACGATCGACGAAGTCTTGGGGCGCGGGTTTTGGGCCGGCATGACCTTATACCCGGTGACCAAATGCACGCCCTCCCGCGCCGCCGACATGATCGAACGGACCGGCGGTGAAAAGCTGTTGGCCAATTCGGCCGGCGACTGGGGACCCAGCAAACCGACGGCCGTGCCGGATTTGATTTTCGAACTTCGTCGCCGTGGTCACAGCGAGGCGTTGATCAAGAAAGTCGTCTACGACAATCCGCTGGAGTTCTTTTCACGCAGCAAGAATTTTCACTTCAACCCGCGGGTGTAGACCGCGTCGTCGAACCGCCGGCGGAGTTCCGCGTAAATCGCGCCGCGGCGTTTTCGCGTGGTGGGTCGATCCGCCGAGGCGACGTCCACGCCGTTGGCGAACCAGAGTCCGGTGTCGGTGCCCATCAGCAGGACTTCGTCGGCACCGAAAAGTTCGTCGGGACCGATCCGCTGATGCTGCCAGCGCAGCCTCGCCGTGGCCGCCAAATCTTCGACGACCGCTTGCGTCACGCCGCGAAGGACTTGATCGGGCGGCGGTGAAAAGATGATCCCTGATCGAACGACGGCCAAGTTGGAAATGCTGGTCTCGGTCACGCTGCCGTCGGCGTCGACCAACACGCCGGAGCCGTCGGGGTCCCGGCGCCAGGCGGCGGCATCGGCCAAGTAGTAATGCAACCGGCAGCGGACTTTGAATTGTCGCGACCAACTCGCTTCGGGCGGCTGGACGACGTCGGTGACGATCAGCCGTTGCCCGTCACTGATCCGTTGGTCGATCGTTTGCAGCGGCAACGCACCGAGGTGCATGATCAGCGTGGGTGGTCCGCCCAAAGTTCCCGGTGTGGCAAGCCAGACCATGGCTAGGTCGGATTGCCGCTTGAAAACCGCCGAGTTCCGGTCACAGAGTTCGATCGCGATGTCGCGCATCTCCGCGTGGCCGGGCAGCCCGACGATCTGCAAGCCGTCGACCGTTTGTCGCCAGCGATCCAAATGCCGCGAGATTTCAAACAACCGGCCGTGATACGTTCGCAGCCGTTCCACCGCGACCACGCCTTGCCGAAACCCGATGTCGGTCAACGACAGGGAAAGATCGGCGGCATCGATCCAGCGATCGGCGAACCTGGCGACACTGTTTAGGATCATTCGTTGTCAATCAAACTGCTCGCGATCATGTGACTCATCACCATCCCGCCGCCGCAACGTGAATTGTAATAATCGAGTTCGCTGTGTTGACGACCGACCGCGGCGGCACAGTCCCGCGAAAGCACGGTAACCCGCGATCCGTCCAGGCGTGGTGCGAAGCGAGACGGACCACTGTATCCCAAAGCGTCGGCGTTTCGGATGCGATTCAAACGCCAGTAGTTCTTCAGCACAACGTCCTGTTGATTGTACAGCAGACTGATCGAATCGATGTTTTTCGTCGCCAACTCGTGATATCCGCCGACATCCAACCAGTCGTCTTCCATCGCCGGGGCGACCAAGCCGACGTCGATCCGTGCCCCCAGAATCACCTCACCGGGCAGACTCCGCCGGCGCAACGATCCGCCGGCCAGGGCGTGCAAGGCTCCCGTGACGATCCGACCGCCGAAACTGTAACCGATCATCGCCGTCGGCTGATTCAGTCGCACGTGTTCGCGCAACAACCAAGCCAGATACAAACCCTGGGTGTCGGTCCTTGCCGCCTTGATCCGCACGTCTTTCAGCGCGATCGATTCGCGTTGGCTCGGCCAGCTCCAGATGACCCAATCGATGGGTTGCGACGGCAGGTTCGTGCAACGTCGATAACACCGAATGTCCCGATAAACCGACAACGCGCGGCGAATCGCATCGGCGGACGTGTCGATTCGGTTGCCGTGGACGTAGATCACGGTGGGTCGCTCGACGCGACGGAACGAAAGGTACTCGTCAAGGCTCGACGGAAAAACTCGACCGCGACAATCCAGTCTCGAGACTCGTAAATGCGGCGGGTCCAGCGTGGCGCAGGCGACCGAGGTTTGGATGCCACGGGTGCTGATCAACCAAAACCGATCCGCGTCGTCGATCTCCGGTGTCACCGCAGGCGAAAGATCGAGATCGAGCGGGACGGAGCGGCCGGGGGTCGATGTTGTCGGCAAGTTGGCATCGGAGGTGACCGGCCGAAGCGGGACGAACGAATGCTCCGCAGCCCCAGGCAAGGCCGTGCCGACCAAGATCGCCGCGGCCACCCCGACGCGGGCCATCGCGGGAACAAAGAACGTGCGAACAAGCGCCAGCGAACCGACAAGGGCAGTGCGGCTCGCAAACGGTCGAGGTGACGTCTCGCGGGGTTGCGGGGGTGTCATGGCAAAAGTGCTCGGCAAGTCGGTCAAGGGACGGGGCGATCAGACGTTTTCGGAACGGGCCGATCGATCAGAATCGGGCAGACAGGAATAAAAACGAGCGGGCTGTGGAGAACCGGCACCAAAATGTTGCCGAAAAAAAACGACGTTGCGTTTGCACAACGCTCAGAGCGTCCTAGTTTTGAGTGATCCTTCATCGGGATCAACGAATAGGCTCGCTTTGCTTGTGAAGGAAACTTAAATGATTGTCCGCAACGTAATGATCGGTTTGGTTCTGATGACGGTCTCCGTGTCATCCGGCTGTTCTTCGATGAAAAGCTTCTTTTTCGGTCGAGGCGCTCGATGCGGTCTTTGCACTACGCTGGGAAACTGCGGTTCGCGATTGAACCCGTTCAATCGATCGACACCGACTTGTGGCACGCCGGCCTACAACGCGCCGCCGGCTTATGCCCCCGCGCCGGCTTATGCCCCCCCGCCGACCTACGTCCCGTCGCCGGTGGTGACGGCACCGCCCTGTGCCGGAAACGGATACGGACCGGGGATCGTCGACCATTCCGGGAGCTGCAACGGATGGTGCCCATCGGCCGCGCCAGGCGGCGATTGCGGATGCGGTGACGTTCGTAGTGGCTACGCGCCGAGCTACCACGATTCCGGATATTACGATCCTTATGGTTCACCGGGCATGATCGGATCATCCGGCGGTTTCAACGAACACGTCGTCAGTGACGAAGTCATCGGCCAAGGGGTGATCAACGGCGGAATCCCCAACGGAGCGGTCCTCCGCGGCGGCGACAACTTCCAGGGCCGCGGCCCCTACGGCAGTCAGTCGCCCGGAAATGCCGATTACATGAACGATCAGTACGACTCTCGTGGTGATCGTATCCTCAACCGCCAGCCGGTGAATTGAACTTCGATCGTTCAAACCTTCGGAGCACGAATTAAACTGGAAGCGCTTTTCCGTCGCGCCGATCGAGCCCGGTCGGCGGAAAGGTGCGACCAGTTTTTTTCGTTCCCGCGTCGTCGATGCGGATCGACGCGTACGAACCGGTCCGTGCGTCAAACCCCCCATCCAGTCGTCAAACCCTCCAGCCGTCCGCCATGTTGCCATCGATCGACCGACGTCATTTCATCGCCCGCGCCGCTTGGGGAGTGTCGGCCGCCGGCCTGATCGGCGGATGGTCCGGCACCATGTCGGCTCAGTCCCCGACACGCCGCCCCACCGTGATCGGTGCGGCACCCGGCGTCGAAGCGGTGCCCGGCCGGATCGGCTTTGACCTGCCCGAAACGCACCGCTGGCGGATCGGCTTGAATCTGCGTACCGGGTCGAGCCTGCGGAACGTCACTGCGACGTTTCCGATACCGGTGGCGTGGCCCGAACAAGAAGTCCGCGTCGTCACCAAGAACGTCGATCCCGGCGTCGCCGGATGGACGACCCGCGTCGCACCCGGTGGGACGACGCAAGTCTTGTTGCGGATGCCCAAGGTCGCGGCTTCCACGAACGTCACGGCGATGTTCGAGTTTGACGTCACAAAGTCACGGATCGTTGCACCGGAGAAAGTCGACGACTTGGTCGTCCCGGTCCGCCCGTCGCGTGAGGTCAAGATTTTTCTGGGTACAAGTCCCGAAATCGACACGACCCACCGCCTGATTCGCGAAGCGTATCAGGAGGTCACCGCGGAACCCCACGAGAACGCTTGGTCCATGGTAGAGGGTTTGTATGATCACGTTCGCGACAACGTGCGATACGTCAACGGTGCCATCCAAAAGGCCTCGGACGCCTTGAAATCGGGCCAGGGTGATTGCGAAGAGATGACCAGCCTGGTCGTCGCGTTGTGTCGCAACGCCAAGATCCCGGCGCGGATGGTGTGGGTGCCCGAGCACTGTTATCCCGAGTTCTACTTGGAGGACGGCGAGGGCAACGGTCATTGGTTCCCGGCCCAAGCGGCCGGAACGCGGCAGTTCGGCGGGATCGAGGAGTATCGACCGATCTTGCAAAAGGGCGACCGTTTCCGCGTTCCGGAAAAAGGTGGCAAACCGCAACGCTACCTGACGGAGTTCTTTACCTGCGAAGTCAAAGGCAAGGTCGATCCGGCACCGGAATTCGTGCTCGAGCGGGTCGCCGTTTAGCAGGTCCGCGGAAGTCGTTCTCGTCGCCGGGTGCCGCGAGCCTGACGGATCGTGCCGTGCTCGGGTGTCCGTTCGACGATTCCGGCGTGCGGTCGACTTCGTCCGTCATCTGTTTCCAACCGGCAAACTCCCCGCAGCTTCGCACGATTCCGGTCGTGACGATTCTATCTCGTGTCGGGCTTGTTCGGCGTGACCGGTCGGGTCGGGCGGCTTTCAAGGTCGGGTCGTTCCAGAAGTGCCGGGCGTTCGGCCGATGACGTTCTTGACGGCAGTGACAGGTCCGTCCGATCGACCGGTCTGAAACGACGCGAGGTCGACCATCACGTTTGATGCCAACGCACAAGGCGATACGATCATGCCCAAGGCTGACCACCCGGTGAACTCCAGCAAACCGTCCGCCGCGAATCGACCGACGCGGCGTCGTCGACGCGGCATGGTGGCGGCGATGCTGCTGAGTACGACCATCCAGACGCTGGGGGGCTGCGGGATCTTTCAACGCATTCCCGACGGGCCGCACGACACAAAGACGTCCTATCACAGCGATTACGCGATGCGGATCGAATACCCCGAGGTTGCGGAATGTGCGACGCCGACCGTCGCGGCCGCTCGCACCGCATCGGCGCCGGTGGCTTTGGCGGACCCGGCGAAGATTCCCGCCTTGGAAATGACGTTAAGCGAAGCGGTTCAGCGTGCCGTCGCCGATAGTCCGATCCTGCGACGCCTGGGCAGCAACGCCCTCGTTTCCCCGCAAACGGTCGGCACCGTCTACGATCCGGCACTGGCGCACGCCGATCCGCTGAGCGGTGTCGAAGCCGCCTTGGCCGCCTTCGACGCCCAGTACAGCCAATCTCTGAGCTGGTCCAAACTGGACGTGCCCAACAACACGGACCCGAACAACCCGATCGCCGTTCAGTTCAACCCGCTGGCGTTTCAAGCGACGCAGGCCAACTTCACCAACCAGTTGGCCAAACGCACCGCCCAGGGCGGCAGTTTCGCGTTGCGACACAGCGTCAATTACGATCGCAACAACCGGCCGTTCAACTTCTTGCGTAGCTCGTTCATCGGATTCGTCGAAGCCGAGTGGCGTCAACCGTTGATGCGGGGTGCCGGCACGCAGTTCAACCGGATCGTCGGTAACACCCAATTCACCGGTCAATACAACGGTGTCTTGATCGCTCGGGTGACCGAAGACACGACGTTGGCCGATTTCGAGCGCAACGTCATCGGCGTGGTGTCGGACGTCGAACAAGCGTATTGGGATTTACAGACCGCTTACCGGATCTTGGAAGCCAACCTCAAGGGCCGTGAAGCCGCCCTGCAAACGTTGCAGTTCCAAACCGTCCGCTTGGAAGTCGGCACCGGTCGCCGTGACGAAGAAGCACAAGCACGTTCCCAGTACTACGCCTTTGACGCGCAGGTGCAAAACGCATTGGGCGGTCCGACGGGCTTGTACGAACGCGAACGACAACTGCGTTACTTGATCGGCATGCCGGCCAGCGACGGGACTTTGATTCGACCGGTCACCGATCCGGTCGACGTGCGGATCTCTTTCGATTGGAACAGTGCCTTGTCGCAAGCCTTGCAACGTCGTGTCGAGATTCGTCGCCAAAGGTTGCAAGTCAAACGCCGAGAGATGGAATTGTACGCGTCGCGTTTGAACAAGCGTCCCCAGTTGGACTTTCTGGGAATTTACCGCGTTCGAGGACTCGGTGATCATTTGATCGGCAGCGAATCGGCGGGGAATTTGGACAACTTGTACGGAGAGATCACCAGCGGCCAGTACGAAGAATGGCAAATGGGAATGGAGTTGACCCTGCCCGTCGGCTTGCGGGCCGCCAGCGTCGCGATCGCTCATGCGAGACTGAACTTGCAACGCGAACGCGCCGTGTTGGCCGATGCGGAATTGAGTGTCAGCCACGACTTGACCGCCTCGACTCGCGCTTTGGAGGTGACTTTCCAATTAGTCGAGACGAATTTCAATCGCTACCAAGCCGACCTGCGGCAAGTCGACGTGCTGCGACGTCGTTATCTGGACGGAACCGACAACATCAACTTTTTGTTGCAAGCTCAACGCCAAGTCGTGACCAGCGAACAAGCGTTCTATCAATCGCTGACCGATTACAACTTGGCCATTCGCGACGTCCACAGCAACAAAGGATCGCTGCTGGCGTACAACCAGATCCAGCTGGGCGAAGGCCCGTGGTGTCCCAAGGCCTATCAAGACGCCTACGAAGTCGGACGTTGCCTGACGCCGCGACTGCACCCTGAGGACACTCGGGTTCCGACGCCGCTGAACTCGGGCCCCTTCAATCCGTCGGCCGTCCAATCGACCGGAATGTCAACGATGCCCTACACGACCGAGGGAATGATCGATCCGAGTGCCGAAGCGGGTATCGAATCGCCTAGCGACGAAGCCGAATCTGACCAGGAAACCGAACCGAATGTCGACGACGAAACGGTCCCCGGGGGCCCTGGAACGAACGACTCCGGCGGTGCCGACGACGATTTGGCCGGTTTTTCACCGCTGTGGGTACCCGGCGGGAATTGACCGATTCGTCAGACTCTTTGCCAATCGGAGGAAAACCGGCCAAGATGAACGGACGAGCGGCGAATAGCCGAATCTGACGTTGCGTCATCACCCTGTTTCCCTTGTCGACCTGATCCCATGCAGTCGTATCGCCGCACGACGCTGTCCGTGTTTCGCTGGGTCTGGCTGTCGGCGTTGGTCTTTTTCGCGGCCGCCTATCTGCTCGACGGGCTGTCCGGGACACCGACGGCCGACCGAGAAGATCCGAGCGATTTGTCGGCTCGATCCGTCGGATCCCGCGATTCGGATCGTCCGCCACGCGCGGCACCGGACATCGATCCCGACATCGTTTTGGTCCTGGACCGACTGAATCAGGCCCGCCGGGAACGTTTGGCGGCCTTGGGATTACGATCCGCTCCGCCGGCCGATTGGCTGACCGTCAACCGTCGGCTGTCCTTGGCTTTGACCGGAACCGGCCTATCTTTGGAGGAAATTCGGCATCTCGAATCGCTTCCTCCACAGGACCGCGTGCCGATTCATTTGGAAAGACTGCTGCGTGACTCGCGGCATCACGACTATTGGGCCGAGCGTTGGACGCGTTACCTCGTGGGTGCCGACGAAGGCCCGTTTCTGGTGTTCCGTCGCCGCAAGTTTCGACATTGGTTGTCGGATAACTTCGCCGAAAACCGACGCTACGATCAAATGGCTCGCGATTTGATTACGGCGGAAGGCCTGTGGACGGACAAGCCGCAAGTCAACTTCTACACCGTGACCTACGACAGCGGCGATGACGGTCCCGATCCGATCCGCCTGGCAGCGCGAACGTCACGAGTCTTTCTGGGTTTGCGGATCGATTGCCTGCAATGCCATGATGATTTTTTGGGGAACGTGTCGCTCGGTGACGCGGAGAATCTTCGCGAAGGAACCCAGCAAGACTTTCATCAGCTGGCCTCGTTCTTTACGGCCGCCAAGTCCAGCGGTTTGCAAGGCGTGCGGAGTGGCAAAGCCGACTACGCGTACAAGTACCTGTACGCCGACGAGGAAGTCGACGTGCCACCGGGTGTTCCCTATCAGACCGAACTGTTGCCCGCCGAGGGCGATCCGCGGGAACGATTGGCCCGGTGGATCACTTCCCCGGAAAACAGGCAAGCGGCGCGGTCGGCCGTCCACCACGTCTGGGCCTTGTTGTTCGGGCAACCCCGTGGCGAGAGCGTCGACAATTTGCCCTTGGACGAGCCGATCGACGCGGAAATCAAAATTCTGGTCGATGATTTGGTCGAAAACGGTTTTAACCTTCGCCGTCTGGTCCGGTCGATCGCGTTGTCTGATGCCTTCGGCGTTGACAGCCGTGCCGATTTTCATTTGACCGCGCGTCATGACTCGGCCGGTGCATCGTTTCCGCTGGTGCGACTGCGGCCCGAACAGATCGCCGGGGCGGTGATTCAAAGTTCGCGAATCAAGACCGTCAATCGCGACAGTTCCTTCCTCGTTCAGTTGCAGGCGCTGGGCGGCCGCGGCGATTTCGTTCGACGTTACGGGGACCTGGGGGAAGACGAATTCACGGCTGATCCGGTTACGATCAGCCAGCGGCTGGTGATGCTCAACGGAAAACTGGTCGACGAGTCGGTCGAACACAATCCGGTGCTCAACGCCTCGGCGCATGTCGCGATGTTCAGCGGTGACGAGGTCACGGCGGTCGAAAACGCTTTCTTGTGCGTCTTGAATCGTCGGCCCGGCGATCAGGAAACGAAACACTTCGTCCGGCGAATCGACCAGGCGGACCATCGCAAGCAAGGGCTCGAAGACCTGTTCTGGGCGCTGCTGAATTCCAGCGAGTTCGCGTGGAACCATTGAAGCACGAATCACCGAGGACGACGAACCGATGAATTTTCTGGATCTGTGTGACCCGAATCTGCACTGCTCACGCCGAACGCTCCTGGGCGCCGGAGCCACCGGTTCGGTCATGATGTCGTCGCTGGCGCGTGCTTTGGCGCGGGCGGATGAAACGGGACGAACGGACCCGGCGCGGCCGAAAAGTGTGATCTTGTTGTGGATGGAGGGGGGCCCCAGTCAATTGGAGACGTTCGATCCCCACGCGGGCACGCGTCGCGGCGGTGATGTCAAAGCCATCGAGACGACCATTCCGGGCGTTCAGATTTCGGACCTGTTGCCGGGCGTTGCCGAACAATTGCATCACGCGTCGTTGATTCGAAGCGTCGTCGGCAACGAAGGCGAGCACGCCCGCGCGACGTACCAAATCAAAAACGGCTATCGACCCGACCCGACGCTGGTGCACCCACTTGAGC
>CAYVRC010000118.1:0-10500 GCA_964453205.1 uncultured Pirellulaceae bacterium
TACACGGCTCTGAACACTCTTTCCCTACACGACGCTCTTCCGATCTCGCGACGACTTCCTTGCCGGTCCCACTTTCGCCGGTCAGCAGCACCGGTTTGTCGGTCGGCGCGATCCGATCGACCATTTTGATGACCGCTTGCATCGCCGGGGATTGACCGATGATCGTGCTGGCACTCTGAGTCCGTGAGATGATTTCGCGGAGTTGGCGATTCTCTTTGCGCAGCTTGCCGCGGTCGAAGGCCAACTGGCAGTGGTGGTCCAAATCGGCCAAGGGACAGGGCTTCGTCAGGAAATCACTGGCGCCGAGCTTCATCGCCTGAACGGCCGTTTCGATGGTGCCCTGCCCCGTCAGGATGATGACTTCCAGTTGGGAATCTTCGTCCCGCAAACGCTGCAACAATTCGATGCCCGACATGCCGGGCATGTCCATGTCGAAGACGCCGACGTCGAACTGATGGCGGTCGCACAGGGACAAGGCTTCCGCCCCGCTGGGCGCGTCGACGACACGATAGCCTTTGTGCCGCAGCCAACGGGCGCAGGAGTCACGGAAGTCGTGATCGTCTTCGACCAACAGCAGCGATATGGTCGTCGTTTCGTTGTAGGATTCAGCCATCGATGAGGTGCCCGTCACGGCGGATCGGTCCGTGGTGTATTGGTCTTGGCGTTTCGAATGAAAGGGGGGCAGCGGAGCCGAGACGTTCATGGGAGACGCCTTTGAAAAAGATGGAAGGAAAACGTGGCGGTCGCGGTGATGCCGGTTCCCGCCGACGTCGACCCGAGTAGCCGATCGGACGCGACGCCCAACAAAGCAACCTCGATGCCAAAGACGACACCATTCGTCGGGCCGCTCGCTGCGGGGATCGTTTGTGGAGGCGACCAGACGTCGTGGGTCGTCGCCGGCGGTCAGCGACGCTTGCCCGCGCTTCGATTTTCAGGGGTCCGGCGGACATCACGATCCACGCGGAGTGTGCGTATTGACGCAGACGTCACGGTCTGGTTTCTCCTCGGTGTCACATTCCTCCCCATCGCCCTGGGCCCCGAACGGCTCGGGCAGATCACAGACGGGTAAGTCGATCGTAAAGCTGGCCCCTTCGGTCAGGTTCAGGTCGACGCGAATTTTTCCGCCGTGGGCCTCCACGATTCGCTTGATGATCGCCAGTCCCAGGCCGGTCCCCTCGGGCTTGGTCGTGAAAAAAGGTTCGAAAAGCTGTTCCATTTGCGGCGCGGAAAAGCCGGGACCGTTGTCCTCGACGCGGACCCGCAAGATCAGCCGACCGTCTCGGCGGGTACGACGGCAGATGACGCGGATCTTGGCCGGCGACGGACACGCGGCCAGCGAGTTTTCGAACAGGTTGCGGAACACCTGCTGCATCCGTAACGTGTCGATCAGACACGTCACTTCATCGGTTTCGATGTGCGAAATCAGCTCCGCGTCGCGTTTGGCTTGCGAATCGGCCAGGTGATCCCAGGCGACCTGCCAGACTTCGTGGACCGGGGTGGGTTCGCGGTGTAAATGGATCGGCGCGGCAAATCCTCGGATTTCCTCCAGCAAGGCTTGCAAGTCGCTGGCGGCGGACTGAATTTTGCCGACGTCTTTCAGGCCTTCGGCGTTCGAAGAGAGCGCCAGTTCCAAAAGCTCCGTCGATGCCTGGATCCGCTGCAGCGCGTTGCGCGATTCGTGAGCGACCGACGCCATCATGCGGCCGATCGTTGCCAGCCGTTCGTCCTGCCGCGATCGTTCTTCCATCTCGCGGATCCGGACCGCCCGGGCCAAGCTGGCGCGGAGCATCTCGGCGTCGACGGGTTTGGGAATGAAATCGGCGATGCCGTGACGAATGACGCCGATCGCGCCGGCCAAGTCGGCGTTGCCGGTGACCACGATGACCGCGGCCCGGGGCGCCAATTCCCGCAATTTGGGCAGCAACGAATCCGCCGAGCCGTCGGGCAAGCGGCGATCCAAGATGATCGCGAACAGCGAAGGCCAGTCGCGTGGTCGGAGCGTGTCCTGGACCGACGAGGCCACCTCGACGGTGTATCCGTCCAGCTCCAGGATATCGGTCAGATTGGCTTGGGTGTCGAGATCGTCTTCGATCACCAAAACCTTCATGTCGTTGCCGTGAGGCATGTTTTCTCTCAGTGCAGCGTCTTGCCGCGTTGGATGCTGTGCCGGCCCCCGGGGATTCGGCTCTGATTGACAGACAAGCGTAACGGTTCCCGCGCGGTGCGGGTGCAATTCCGGTGCCGACAGGTGCGGCGTTGCCATCCTGTGTGGGGGATCACGTCGCCGCCGCGACGCCGGCCGTGGACGCACGGTGGAGCAAAAGTTTCGTTTCTGCACGAACGAAAGGTCGACGGGGGAAGGGATCAGCGCGCCACAGTGTCACGATGTGTGACTTATCGTCCCGTTCGACGGGTGCGGCATTTTGGCCTTCTCGAAATCACTTCTTTCCCGTTAGCGAGAAAATTCGTTACGGTTGTTCAACGACGGAGAATCGTAAACACTTGTCAAACGTCTAGCGGGCCGTTGTCGGCACGGGACGTGTCGTGTCGGGTTTTCCCTGGCCTGCGTTTGGCGGGCGCCTTCAGCGGTGGGCTGACAGGGAGGTTCCCGTCCGTTGTTTCAAGTTTGCCTTTCATGTTGAGGACCACCGGGTGGCCACAGTCGAGACGAATTTAGGGTCGGCCGAACAACCTGACGGCGTTGTCCGTCAGTCGGACCACGGCCCCGAGCAGCTGGAATCGTTTTCTTACGACGACGACATCTCCAGGAAGTTCGCCACCGCCACGCTGCTGTGGGCGTTCGTGGCGACGCTGGCGGGGTTATTGGTGGCCCTGTTGCTGGTGATGCCCCGGATGGTGGCCGGGCTGGAGTGGCTGACCTTCGGCCGCTTGCGTCCGTTGCACACCAACGCGGCGATTTTCGCCTTCGCCGGCAACGGGATCTTCGCGGCGATCTATTACAGCACTCAACGGCTTTGCAAGTGCCGGATGTGGAGCGACACGCTCAGCAACCTGCACTTCTGGGGTTGGCAACTGATCATCGTCGCCGCCGCGGTGACGCTGCCGCTGGGGATCACGCAGAGCAAGGAATACGCCGAACTGGAATGGCCCATCGACTTGGCGATCGCGGTCGTCTGGTTGGGTTTCTTCGGCGTCAACTTTTTCATGACGTTGATCAACCGTCGGGAACGTCACATGTACGTGGCGTTGTGGTTTTACATCGCGACGATCGTGACCGTCACGGTGTTGCACGTGTTCAATAACTTGGTCGTGCCGATTTCGGCGATCAAAAGTTACAGCGTTTATGCCGGCGTTCAGGACGCTTTCATGCAGTGGTGGTACGGTCACAACGCGGTGGCCTTCTTTTTGACGACGCCTTTCTTGGGGTTGATGTATTACTTCCTGCCCAAGGCGGCCGGTCGTCCGGTGTTCAGTTACAAGCTGTCGATCTTGCACTTTTGGTCGTTGGTGTTCATTTACATCTGGGCCGGTCCGCACCACTTGCACTACACCGCGTTGCCCGAATGGGCGTCGACGTTGGGGATGTTGTTCAGCGTGATGCTGTGGATGCCGTCCTGGGGCGGGATGATCAACGGTCTGTTGACCTTGCGGGGTGCCTGGCAAAAGGTGGCCGTGGACCCGGTGCTGAAATTCTTTGTCGTCGGCGTGACGTTCTACGGCATGTCGACTTTCGAAGGGCCGCTGTTGAGCGTCAAGAGCGTCAACGGTCTGAGCCACTACACCGACTGGACGATCGCCCACGTCCACTCCGGTGCACTCGGTTGGAACGGCATGATGACCTTCGGCATGCTGTACTGGCTGACGCCGCGACTGTTCCAGACGAAACTGTGGAGTGTGAAGGCCGCGACGTTGCACTTTTGGTTGTCGACGATCGGAATCTTGTTGTACATCGTCCCGATTTACATCGCCGGTTTGACTCAGGGTCTGATGTGGCGGGCGATGGACGAGACCGGCCAATTGGTTTATCCCGAGTTCGTCGAAACGATTTCTTCGATCAAGCCGATGTGGTGGCTTCGAGTCGTCGGAGGCGGGTTGTTCGTCGGTGGCGTCGTGTTGATGGTCGTCAACTACTTCATGACGTGGCTGGATCGTCCCAAGAAGTACGACGTTCCCGTCTACCAAGCCCCGCGGTTGGCCAAGCAAGCCGATTATCGCGAACCCGCCTCGGTCAGCGACGGCATCAAAGACGTCCCGATGCTGGATTCCGCCAAGAAACTGGACATTTGGTCCAAGATGGGGTGGCACCGACGGTGGGAGCGACTGCCGGTCCGGTTCACGGTGTTGGTGACGTTGGCGGTGGTGATCGCCAGTTTGTTCGAGATCATCCCGACGTTCTTGATTCGCAGCAACGTGCCGACGATCGCTTCGGTGCAGCCTTACACCCCGCTGGAACTTGCCGGACGCGACATTTACGTTTCCGAAGGCTGTTACAACTGCCATTCGCAGATGATCCGACCGATGGTCGCCGAAACCAAACGTTACGGCGAATACAGCAAAGCCGGCGAATTCATCTACGACCGTCCGTTTCAATGGGGCAGCCGCCGCATCGGACCGGACTTGGCCCGCGAGGGAGGCAAGCAGAGCAACCTGTGGCACTGGTTGCACCTGGAAAATCCGCAGGCGATGAACGAGGCGTCCGTGATGCCGTCCTACGAGCACCTGCTGAGCACCCCGATCGATTTCGAAAAGATCACCGATCGGGTCTGGGCCGCCCACGTCCTGGGTGCCGATTACGACGCCGAACTGACGCAGGCACCGGAGATCGCCAAGAAACAGGCCGAGGCGGTGGCCGCGGACATCGTTTCCCAGGGCGGACCGATCAAGCGGGGCGAGTTGATGACCTTTGACACGCAAGCGGTCGCGCTGATCGCGTACCTGCAACGTCTGGGGACGGACATTTTCGCCAAACCGCCGGCGGTTTCCCCCGACGACATGGACGGCCCGGCACCGGGCGAGATCCCTGAAGACCTGCCCGAGATTCCCGAGGAAACCGCGTCGAGCGGCGGAGCCGACTCCGCCACGCCGGCGTCGTGACGTGACGGCGGTGACGTGCCGCCGGAACCGATTTTTACCCGTTTCTTATTCTGTCCCGTTTGAAATCGTTCCATGCTGAGAGATGTGATTCGAGCGATCGACTACAGCGACTGTGCCGAAATCGCTTTGGCATTGTTCTGTGCCGCGTTCGCCTTGATGTGTTACGCCACGCTGCGACTGTCGCGAAAATCGACGGATCGTTTCGCATCGATTCCGTTGTCCGATCAAGAAGTGAAGGATCCGCGTGATGAGTAGTGTCACCCCCGACAAGATGACCGACGAAGGCCACGTCCCCGACGATCCGTTGACGGGACACAGCTACGACGGCATTCAGGAGTTCGACAACCCGCTGCCGGGCTGGTGGAAATGGTTGTTCATCGGATCGATCTTGTTCTCGCCGCCGTACTTTTTCTTCTATCACAATGGGACCGAGGGCCGCAGTGTGGCGGCCGGGTATGACCGTGACTTGGCCGAGAATCTGCAATTGCAGTTCGCCGAGATCGGTGAACTCAAAGCGGACCGTGAGACCGTGGTGAAGTTTCTTTACAAGCCGAACTGGTTGCAGGTCGGCAAAGTCGTCTTCAAGACCAATTGCATCTCCTGCCACGGTGCCGACGGCGGCGGCTTGGTCGGTCCCAACTTGACCGACGAACACTACAAGAACGTTCGCGAGATCGAAGACCTGATCACCGTGTTGCAAAACGGTGCCGGGGCCGGCGCGATGCCGGCGTGGAAGAACCGTCTGAGCACCAACGAATTGGTCTTGGCGGCCAGTTATGTCGCCAGCATGCGAGGCACCGAGGCGGCCAGTCCCAAGGCGCCCGAGGGAAACATCATCGATCCATGGCCGGAAGCCCCACCGGAGGACGAAACCGAGCAAGACACGGCGTCGCAGGGCTGAACCGGCCGACCGGCCTTGCGTAATCACCCGTACCGCTATCGCGGCCGCCCCACGGGCCCGTCCGGCCCCGGTAAAATATCGAAAGCTCGGAATGTGGCGAGGTGTCGCGTCGCCGCCGGGCTTTCACCAAAGCAGATCATCGATGAATACCGAATCGTCCCAATTGCCGCTGCTGACCCCGCCCGAGCATGTGCTGAGCACGCTGGAGGGTGACGGTTCGCGACGCTGGTTGCGGCCCAAGTTGTCCCAAGGCGTTTGGTGGAAGCGTCGCCGCACGGTGGCCTACGTTTTGATCGCCGTCTTCGTCGCGATTCCGCATCTCCGCGTCGGCGGCAAGCCGTTGGTGTTGCTGGACATTCCGGCGCGAAAGTTCGTCTTTTTCGGTCACACGTTTTTGCCGACCGACACGGTGTTGTTGGCGCTGTTGTTGGTGTCCGTTTTGGTGACGATCGTGTTGGCGACGGCGCTGACCGGACGTGTTTGGTGCGGGTGGGGCTGTCCGCAAACGGTGTACATGGAATATCTGTTCCGGCCGATCGATCGTTTTTTCGAAAAGACGACCGGACGTGGCGGAAAGCCCAAACGCAAAGTCACCGGTTTGTTGGCCGTGGCCCGATTCCTGGTGTATCTGGTCCTGTGCATGTTTTTGGCGCACACCTTCTTGGCGTACTTCGTCGGCACCGAGCGACTGGCGATGTGGATTCGCAGCAACCCGGTTAACCACCCTGTGGCGTTCCTGGTGATGTTCGGGACGACCGCCTTGATGATGTTCGACTTTTTATTCTTTCGAGAACAGCTTTGCCTGATCGCGTGTCCGTACGGCCGATTTCAATCGGTCATGCTCGACCGCCACAGCTTGATCGTGGGTTACGACAAAGGGCGGGGGGAACCTCGCGAAAAGGGCAAACGGGATACGAGTCTGCCGCCGGAACAACGCAAGGCCGGCGACTGTGTCGATTGCAATCAGTGCGTGGTGGTCTGTCCGACGGGAATCGACATTCGCGACGGGCTGCAGATGGAGTGCATCAATTGCACCCAGTGCATCGATGCTTGCGACGACGTGATGGAAAAAGTCGGTTTGCCGACGGGATTGATCCGTTACAGTTCTCAAGATGCCATGGAAGGGAAACCTTCACGATTCTTGCGGGTGCGAACGATTCTGTACCCTGCGTTGCTGATGGTCGTGTTGGGTCTGTTTTTCTTCGTATTGTCGACGAAGTTTGCTTTCGATGCGAGACTGCTTCGCGCGACCGGCAATCCGTTCCAGCGTGGCGAACAGGGGCTGATCTTGAACAATTTTCGGCTTCGCTTGGTCAACCGGACGGACGAGCCGCAGGCCTACAAGTTCAGCGTCGTGGCCCCCTCGGGTGCAACCTTGCGCAACGATTCCGACGGCACCGCCGAATTGGACGGCGGGGCGCAGGAACTGTTCCCGATCACGATTCAGGTTCCGTCGTCGAAATTCAATGCTTTGGGCCAATGTGACGCGGCGATCGACATCACCGACGAACAAGGCAATACGAAAACCGTGACGACCAAACTACTCGGACCCCGATAGGCTTTCCCAGCGATGACATCCAACGATACCAATCGAAAAGCGGCGATCCGCTGGGGCGGTCTGGTCGTCGGCCTGCTGGGCTTGCAAGTCGCCTTGGGCGTCGGGGCGGTGATGTTGGCGACGGGTGACCAATCGGCGGCGGTCGTGCCGAACTATTACGAAAAAGCGTTGAAGTGGGACGAGCAGGCGTCCCAGCGGGAATCCAACGACGCGTTGGGTTGGACGCTGGCGATCGTCGAGAGCGACACGGATCTTTCGGCCAGCAGCCTGCGACTTTCGGTCACCGCGCGTGACGGGGCGGCGGTCCCGATCCGGTCGGGTCGCCTGGCCATGTATCATCATGCCCGCGCCGAGGACGTCCTGGTCAAGTCGCTCGGCGTCCCAGTCGACGCCGCGGACGAATCGATCCACTGGTCGGGCTGCGTCGTTCGCGGCGGCTGGTGGCAGATCGACGTCGACGTGGTGGATTCGCAAGGCAATCGTTTCGTCGAATCGCGTCAGATCAAGTTGTCGGGGCCGAAGTCTCCGCCGAACGACGCGTCGGCGGTCCCGACGGGAGCGGAGCGATCATGACGACTTTTCTGTTGGCCGTTTCCCTGGCCAGTCTTTTGGGCAGTCTGCACTGCGTCGGCATGTGCGGTCCGTTGGCGATTTGGGCGACCGACGGAAGTCGTCGACGCGGAACGTTGGTGGCCTATCATTTCGGTCGCTTGACGACTTATCTGTCCGCCGGATTGGTCGCCGGATTGGTGGGCTCGGCGGTCACGATCGGTGGTGACTTCGCCGGTTTTCAGTCGCTGGCGTCCAAGTTGGCCGGGCTGTTTTTGGTCGGGTTGGGGCTCTGGCGGTTGTTCGACTTGTTGCCGCGAAATCGCTTGACGGGAACCCGCCGGTTCCGGTCGGCCGATCCGCTCAAGCCGTCAAAGATTGCCCTGGGGCTGCGGGCGGCCAAGCCGGTGTTGGCCAGTCGGGGGCCGCTGGGCAAGGCTTACCTGAGCGGTTTGTTGACGACTTGGTTGCCCTGTGGCTGGTTGTATTTGTTCGTGTTGATCGCCGCGGGAACGGGCAGTGTGCCGGCGGCGGTTGCCACGATGACGGCATTTTGGCTCGGGACGTTGCCGGCTCTGACGGCGGTCGTCTTGGGTGCCGGGACGTTGATGCGGCGGTCCCAAGTGGTGATGCCGATGGCCGCGGCGGTGCTGTTGATTTTGACCGGGTTGTACACGGCCACCGGACGAGCCTCGGCGGACTTGGCGTCGATGAAGCCGACGGCCGGGTTGGAAAACGCAAGCGTCGGCGAGCTCGTTTCGGCGGCCGGCGACGAACCGTTGCCCTGTTGCGTCCCGGCCGAGTGATGGCGACCACCACGGCTTCCCGATCGTCCAGTCCTCACGGCGGGGAAGCGGACCGAAATGTCGAAGCGGGCGGAGGGCGGGAATGCACGCACTGCGGCTTGTCGACCCGTCGGCCGGCCGACCCCTCGGGCCTGGTGTTCTGTTGTCACGGTTGCCGAGGCGCTTACGAATTGATTCAGGGCTGGGGCCTGAACGATTATTACGAGCTCCGCACCGAAGCGTCCGAGGACGGGCCTTGGGAGCCGGAATCGGATCGCTACGATGATCTGGACGACCCGCGTCTGCTGGGCCGCAGCGCCCCGCTGGCGGTCCGGACCGACGACGGCCGGTCGCTGTTGAAGTCGACTTTGTCCGCCGACGGATTGCATTGTGCCGCCTGCGTGTGGCTGCTCGAACGGGCGCCCGAGCGGGTTCCCGGCTGGCATTCTTCGCTCGTCAACTATCACCTTCGCACGATCGACGTCGTCTTCGACCCCGCCGAGACGCGTCTGTCCGACGTGGCCCGGTGGGTCGCCAGGTTGGGCTATCGTTTATCGCCGGTATCGACGTCGCCGGTGTCCGGGCAAGACCAAGACGCGTCACGGAAAGAGAGTCACGCGATGTTGGTGGACTTGGCGGTCGCGGGGTTCTGCGCCGCCAACGCGATGTGGGTGGCCGTCGCCTTGTACGCGGGCAGTTTCAGCGGGATGGCGACAGGGCACGAACAGATTTTGCGAGTCGCCGGCGTCTTGCTCGGGTGCATCGCGGTGACTTTTCCCGGTCGCGTTTTTTTTCGTAGCGCGATCGCGGCCGTGCGGACACGAACTCCGCACATGGATCTGCCGGTCGCGTTGGGATTGTCGGCCGGTTTGCTGGCCAGTTTGTACGGCTTGTTCGACATCGCTCACGATGTTTACTTCGACTCGATCGCCTGTCTGGTTTTCTTTTTGTTGACCGGGCGATGGATCCAGTCGCGTCAACAACGTCGTGCCGGTGAAGAAGTGGCGGGGCTGATTCGCATGGCGCCCGTCGCTGTCGACCGAATCGGTGTCGACGGGCAAATTGCTCGCGTGCCGTTGGAGGAAGTCGACGTCGGTGACCTTGTGCAGATTCGACCGTCCGATAGCGTGCCGGTGGATGGCGTGATCACGCAGGGGCGTTCGCAGATCGATCGATCTTTATTGACCGGCGAATCCGTCCCGGTGGAAGTCGGTCCGGGCGATCATGTCGAAGCCGGGACCGACAACATTCAATCAGCGCTTGCGATCCGGGCCACCGCCGTCGGCGCGGACACTCGGTTGGCGTCGATCACCGCCGCAGTTGCCGGCGCGGCGGCCGCGCGAACGCCCATCGTTCAGCTTGCCAATCGCATCGGCGGATGGTTCGTCGTCGTGGTCTTGGTGTTGGCCGTCGTGACGGCGGTGATCTGGATGCGTGTCGATCCGTCACGGATGCTTTCCAACGTGGTCGCGTTGCTGATCGTTGCGTGCCCCTGCGCGCTGGCGCTCGCGACACCGCTGGCGGTCGCCGTTGCCATCGGAAGACTCGCCAAACAAAAGGTCCTCGTCCGTGCCGGCGGACGCCGCCGAATGCGTCCGCGAGGCCGCGCGACTCGTCTTCGACGCAGTGGCGTCCCTCGATTGCCCGGTCGT
>CAYVRC010000118.1:10510-18700 GCA_964453205.1 uncultured Pirellulaceae bacterium
ATTGTTTGGAGCGACTTTCCGATCACGGAACGGTTTTTTTTGACAAGACGGGCACCCTGACCAGCGGTCGCATGACGTTGACACATTGGATCGGAGACGCGTCGATCAAGCGCGCCGTGGGGGTCATCGAGGGCGGTGTCCGACATCCGATCGCCGGAGCCATCCGGGCGGCGGTGTCGCCCTCCGATTCACAAGGCGGATCAGACACCGCGGAGGAAGCGATCGATCCAGTGACCGAATTTCGGCAGATCCCGGGGTGCGGCGTCGAAGGCCGTGTGGACGGCCGACGCTACCAGATCGGCAACGAAAAGCTCGTCGGTGAGATCCGAGAGCCCTCCATGCAAGACGCCATGGCGACAGTCATTGCCGACGGATCGAGTCCGGTTTTGGTCAGCGTGGACGGTCAGGTCGTCGCCGTTTTGGGTGTCTCGGACACGATCCGCGACGACGCAGCGATGGTCATCGAATCGCTCCGGCGACGCGGCTGGCGTGTCGGCGTCTTGTCGGGGGACGATCCGGCCGCCGTGGACGCGGTGGCCGACCGATTGTCTTTGTCCCCGGAATCCGCCCTGGGCGGCCTTTTGCCGGAGGAAAAGCTTGCCGCCGTCGAAGCAGCCAAGTCGGCGGGGGTCGTCGTGATGGTGGGCGACGGGTTGAACGACGCCGCGGCGCTGGCCGCCGCCGACGTCGGGGTGGCGCTTCGTGGCGGCGCGTCGGCCAGTTTGACGGCGGCACCGGTGATGATCGGTGACGGTCGGCTGAGCGGTGTGGTGACGTTGATCGACAGCGCGGCGGCGACGCGGCACAGCGTGTATCGAAATTTCGCGGTTTCGATCAGTTACAACGCCGTCGCGGTCGTCTTGTCGATGGCGGGCTGGATCAATCCGCTGATCGCGGCTGTTCTGATGCCGATCAGTTCCCTGTCGGTGATCGCGATGACGCTGTCACAACGCCGGGTCGACGGGGCGTAAACTTCCGGACGGATCGATGCGAACACTTCGGACAATCCAATGATTCGACCATGCTTCATCAGCCTGCTGACACTGCTATGGCTCGCTTCGCTGCGGGCCGACGAGTCCACGCCACCGTCGACAATAACGGTTGTCGTTCAAGACACCGAGGGCCGACCCGTCGCGGGGGCGACCGTCAAACGAGCCGTATGGACCGAACAGAAAGACTTTGACCGTAGCACGGACTTCACGACCGACGTGGAAGGCCGCGCGACAGTCACTCTGCCGCAAACCATGCGAATCCTGCGGTTGTGGGTCACCAAGGAAAATCATCCTCCGCTGTTTGCCAACTTCGACGGAAAGGCGATCGAACAGGTTCCCAACGAGTTCATTGTGGTTGTACCGAAAGCGACCAGCGTAGGCGGCATCGTTCTTGATCAAGACGGAAAACCCATCGCCGGTGCCAAAGTCAATGTCACGTTTGACAAAGGCGGTGAACCGCTCGGGCATCCGTCGCTGCGGTATTCGACGTGGCTAGCCAACGACGAAGACGCCGCGGTCACTGGCGCTGACGGACGCTGGCGTGTCGACAACGTGCCGCCGGGCGAAGATGTCAACTTGGATTTGCAGCTTCGTCACGATGACTTTGTCGATGACCAAAGGCGAGGCGACATGCAAGTCGCCCAAGGCGTCACGATGGAGCGACTGCGCCAGCAAGCCGCCGTGATCACGATGGATCGCGGCGCCATCCTGCGAGGCCGCGTTGTGAACGCAGCGGGAATGCCGATCGAAGGCACCGCCTTGCATTGGAGTCACGAAGAACGGGACCATGGAGTTGACATGCTGGCGACGACCGATGGGGATGGCGAGTTCAGCTCGCCGCCGATCGCCCCTGGCCCGCTGTTCGTGACCGCGGTCACCGAGAATTTCGCACCACGCCGAACGGAGATCACTTTATCAACCAACACGCCGCCGCTTGAGCTGAAGCTCTCCGCCGGAGGCACGTTGAAGATTCGCGTCGTCGATGCGGAGGGGCGGGCGATACCCGATGCGGAGTTGGCTGTCGCGTCTTGGTCAAGTTTATATCCTGCGGTCCGCGGACGCGGCTTACCCCTGTTCGACGTTTGTCCGATGCCAAGCAGTGACGAGAACGGCGAGTCCGTCTGGGATTCCGCTCCCGAAGATGGCGTGGAAGTGCTGGTCCGCAAAAAAGGCTGGAGCCGTGCGACGGCCGAACTGTTTCCGTCGTCGAGAGTGCAGGAGATTGAACTGCCCAAGCAGGCGATCATTTCCGGAACGGTCGTCGATGATCAAACGGGTGAGCCGATCCAAAATGCGGAGCTGATTCCCGTGAGTCACTATCCCAATCGGCCCGACGACCCCATCGTTCAAAAAAGCCAAGTACAATACCTCAGCGATGGAAAATTCCAATACACCGAATCGGATTGGACGAACGGAATCGAACTGATTTTGCAGTTCCAAGCACTCGGATACCGTCCGGTTCGCATCGGTCCGTTCGGGCCGGCAAGCGGAGAAATCACTCGCGAAGTTCGTTTGCCATCCGCGCCAGACTTGACCGGGCAAGTCGTCGATCCATCCGGAAAGCCTGTCCAAGGTGCCAGCGTCACCTACGCGACCAAGGACATCACGGTGATGGCGAACGAGTGGACCTACCGCGACATGGGATTGAGTGATCTGGTCGTGCGCACCGATCAGGACGGATACTTTCGGATGCCACAGCCATTCAACACACCGCATCTGATCGCGACACACGAAGACGGTTTTGCCGAAGTTACATTGAACAAGGGCGAGACCACAGGCGTTTTGGAACTGAAGCCTTGGGCGCGAGTCGAAGGTCGCCTGGAACGCCACGGACATGGCGTTGTGGGGGAGAGGATCTACCTGGCTCCCATCCGCATGTTGGGTGGCGAAAACCCCGGCGTGCAAGACCGGTTTGCCGCGACAACCGACGGCCAAGGTCGGTTTGTTTTCGATCGCGTTCCACCGCTGCCGTCCAGTTTGAATGCCTACGTTTCGGTGTGGAGCGACACGAAGCTGAAATCGGCCAAGCAAGTGCCCTTGGACTTGCAGCCCGGCAAAACGCACCAGGTCAACCTGGGCGGAGGCGTCACGATCCGCGGCGTCGTTCGCCCCACTGGCGAGCTGGCTTCACAGCTAGACATGAATTACTGCTTGAATTTTCTGTTCAAGAACGCTCCCGGAATCACGCCACCCGACAGTGTCGCCCAGGCCGGGTTCGATTGGCAATCAGGATGGTCTTTCAACTTGTTTGATTCGACCGAGGGTCGCGGCTTCATGAACACGATGACCCACTACTTCGTCAAATTCGAACCCGACGGATCGTTCGTGATTCACGGAGTCGAACCGGGTAAGTATCAGTTTGCGACATCGATCCACGAACCACCCGAAGGCTGCTTGGTCGATCCGGTGGGTCGAAAGGTGATTGACGTTGACGTCGACGACCAGGCCGTTTCTAGAGGCGAGCTCGACATGGGAACGATTGAAGTCGACGTCTCGCTCGGACCGCAAGTCGGCGAACCCTTTCCGAACTTTCGTTTCGAGACGATGGACGAGGATGAACTGCAAACCGTGTCGACGTATCGTGGCCGTTACCTGCTGATCGATTGTTGGGCAACTTGGTGCGCCCCCTGCATCGCCGCGATCCCTGAATTGCGCCGTGCCGCCGCGTCATGGGACGAAGACCGAGTCGCGGTGTTGAGCGTCTCTCTGGACGACGACGCGGCGAAAGCCCGTCGCTTCATTCGTGAACAAGACATGAGTTGGCCGCAAGGCTTGCTCGGTTCCCGCGACAACGGCTTCACCCGCAGCCAACTCGGCATCAGCAGCGTCCCAGTCCACTTTGTCTTGGATGGTGACGGCAAACTGCTGCACCGCACGTTAAAACTAGACGACGCGATCGATTTCCTGAACCGTCAACTTGCCAAAGCCGAACCGCAATCTGGATCGACGCAGAACGAGTAAGTGCTTTTTAAGGCAGTGTGGATTGATGAGTGTTTTGTACGTGGCCCTGCCCGTTGCGATTCTGTTGGGTGCGACCGCCCTGATCGCGTGCATGCGTTGCATTCGCGGTGGCCAATTCGACGACCTGGATTCCCCACCGATGCGGATGCTGATCGATGACACGCCAAAGGTGGTCAACGACTCGGACGAACAAGAATCGGCGCAGGAGTGACCGGGGTGACGATACGACAGTACCATGGTCGACCGATCGCTCCGCCGATCGGGAATTCGCGCGCCCGCGGTGCCAACAAATCTTCCCCGGGTGCCGCCTGCCTCTTGAATTCAGCCGTCTCCTCTGTGATCTTTGCGACCCTGCGTTGAAACAACACCATCAACCCGCCGATTTGGAATTTGTGGGACCCACCGTTTGAGTTTCATGTTTGGCGGTACCGCAAACCAAGCAAATTGGGATTTGGAAAAAGCAAATTTTCCTGTTTGACAGACGAAGTTGGGGGGGGAGAGGCTCCAACCGGTCCGCAATCGACTTCGTGCCTGACTGAATAGAGAACACGAGGCGTCAGGGCTTGTCTTGGGCGATTCATTCATCGGGGGTCGGCATGCGGAAACACGCGACTGTCTTGCTCGTGCCGACGTTTGTTACGCTTGCGTTTTTCTCCGTGACCGTCGACGCGAACGAGGGCGAGAAGCCGACCTCGGACGTGGTCCAGCTTGAGCGAAGCTGTCGTATCCTTGCTCAGCCAGGCGGAAGGGTGCGTGACATCCAGCACCGAGGTTTTTTTAGGCATGACTCCGGTGTCCAACGGTTGAAAGACAGAGTCCCCAGCGAACAAGGGTCCGCCGGGGACCGGTGACACCATGGGCGCACCGTCGACTGGGATATCCCTCGGCGAGTCGCACCTCTGCACCGCTCGCTTGCGTTTCTCCCAGCATTTGCAGCCTATCGGACGCAATCAAACCAATCCACTGACCATTGGACACCGGAGCCATGCCTTGAAAACCTTCCGCGCGCTTCAGTCGGATGAGCCAAAAAACCGTGGAGATTGACGGGCTTCCGAAGCCGGTTTCAAAAAAACACTGGAGGTTTTGTCATGATTCAGAGCGAAAGAGGGCAGTCTTCGCAAGGTCGGAGTCGTCCATCGACCTTGTGAATGTTCTCCATGATCGGCTTGATCGAGCGGAGGTGTATCGTGACGTCACTGTGTTGGATGACCGGCAGTTCCGCGTCTTCCCCGCCAACGAGCTTCCAAGCGTGTCGACTTGAGAATCGTTCGAAGCGGCGATCGGATCGGACAGAATGCCAAATTTTCGACGGTTCGGTCAACTTTCATTTGAGCGATACAGCTTTTCTGACCGTCGAGCGGAAGAAGCTTTGTCCAGGATTTTCGCCAAGGCGAATTCGGCCAGCGTGGGATTCGGCCAGTTGGTTGATGGCGAAACCGATGTCATCAAGCTTCGTGTGGGAATCACCGATACCAGGCTTCACGAAGAACACGGCTGGGTTCTCGATGCAAATACGTGGGTTTCAATCCTAAAGTGAGGATGCTTGGCGATGCCACGTCAACGTCGGCCGATCCGTTTGCGTCCGTTGTCGGCGCGGACGTCGTGTCGGGCACCGTGTTTCTTTCCGCGGTTTGCCGCGTCGGGGTCGTGATCGAAACGACCCGATCGGCCACCGCTGACCAACTGAATGCCGCATTCGATGTTCAACCATTCTCTGGCGGCCGAGTGAACGGCCAGGGTCCTGGCGTGAATCAGCGCCGTTTCGCTGACCACCGACTGATCCGTGGCATGGCTGTCTTGATGACGGGGCAATCCGGCGACGTAGCCCTCGCAGTACGAAGCACCGCTGCCGCGTGAGTGTCCGCCGTAGTGCAGGCGAGCCGACGTCGCAATGGTCAACAGCAACTCTCGAAACAACGTGATGCAGTTTTGCACGTCCTCACGCGGTCCGTAGAACCAAAAGTACGTGCGGTGGCCTTTCGTTGCGACGTAGTACTGATTCGTCGGAAAAATTTCCACGATCAGATAACTGGCCAACCACTTTTCCCACTGGCATGCGCGTCGCCCGTTGACCGGGCAAGCCGTGCGCGTGAACCGCACGCTTTCCACGTTGTCGTCATCGGTGATGTCTTCCCGCGAGAGGTTGTGACGCAGCATCAGGTTCTGCATCATCCGCAGGGCGTTACGTTTTTCGCCTTCGGTGCTGGCGGCGTTGCTGGCTGTATTGTCCAACGCGCGAATGCGACCCATGATCTTGTCGAACTCTTTCTGCGTCAGCTCATCGCATGGCTGCGCGGGACGATTCGATCCGGAGGTCGTCAGCGCCGGATCGGCGGCGGTTGCCGGTCGAGTCCAATACGACTGGACGAAGTAGTCCTCGTCATCGGTGGGGTTCCAAGTGTCGTGAACGACATGATCGATGACCGTACAGAAATGGCCGCTGCGCCGACGATCGCTTTGCAGATGCGTTACCACGACACCTTTGGGCAACGAATCCGAACCGAACGGTTTCCCGTCGCAGAGATGATGTTGCCAACCGAGCCTTTTCAGGTGCAAAGCCGCGACGTTCGTGAAGACGCCATCGCGTGGCGAGGATTCGCTGGCGGACCTTAAGTTTCGGTAGACATCGCGATAGCTGGTTCCCGTCGCGATGGCGATTGATCGCGTCACGCAATCGCCGGCAAGTCCGACGAAACCACTGGCCGCGCGTCCTCCATCGTTCCAAATCAATTCCATCTCTCGACCGTCGCTGTTCGGCTGGGGGTCAGGGCGTTGGGAAGTGACTAAGTTACAAATCGAGACGAATCATGCAACACTCGACCGAGGGAGGTCGTGTAACATTGCGTGACCGTCGTTCTTCGCAAAGGGTGTTTTATGAAATTTCTGGCTTCACTTTTTCTCGGCTTGGTCGCCAGTTTGATCTTCATCGTCGACTGCGCCGGGCAATCGCCGCGGCAGCTTGAAAAATGGCTCGAACGCTTTCCTGCTGCCGATGCGGACGGCGATGGCGTGTTGACCAGCAAAGAAGCAAACGCCTTTCGCGCGGACATGGTTGCGGGACGAACCGACCGAGCGGGAAGCGACGTCCGTCCGCAGCGTTCTTCCCAGGGCGCACCGCGACAATTCGACGTGGACCTAGGTTGGGCATTGCCGAGGTTTCCCGATCACGCGGTCTGCTACCAAACCCCCGAGCAGATCAAAACGATCTACGCGACGGTCAAGCCTGCCGGGCGGCCCGCTGTCGTTTCGTATCCGGAGCCGACCGGACGAAACCTGCGCATCGTTGGCACCGGGCACAGTTTCATGGCACCGGGATACAAAACGCTGCCGCTGATTTGCAGGGCTGCTGGGATTGAACCGATGCTTTACACGCATACCGGTGGCGGGATGACGGGGAGCGCTCGGTACAAGTGGGAGCAAGAGAACGGGATCTTTCAATTTGACGGCGCCCCCGTCCCGAAGTTGCTCGCCTCGATTGCGAACGCGAAGTGGGATGCGATGATGTTCGGGCCGTACTTCAACGACAAACCCGAATACTATTCCTGCTGGATCGATTTTTGTTTGCGTCACCATCCGGAGATGAAATTCTATCTTTCGGATGCTTGGCCCCAGCTTTATCAATTGGGGAAAAATCCGGAGTCCGAGTCTTTCTTTACCGCCGAGGTCTTCGATCGCCTGGGCGCCGAGCGACGAACGATGTCCCGAATGACCACTGATGTTCTCCGCGAGCGATATCCGGGAAAGGTCTTCGTGCTACCGACGTCCGATGCCATGGTGTTGGCTGCGAAAGCTTATCTTCGTGGCGAATTGCCGGGGATCGAAGGCGTTCATCGGGTGATCGGAAAGAAGGAACGCTCGCTCTGGAAAGACCAACTGGGACACCTCGGTCCGGGGTTGGAACGCTTGGAAGGATACGTCTTTTATGCCACGCTGTATGGCGAGTCACCCGCACGCATTGAGAATGAAATTCAGTTCGCGGGCGACGCGACGTTTCCAAGTCCTGAATTGGATCAGATGCTTCGCAAAATTGCTTGGCAAGCCGTCGTCAGTCATCCGCTCTCTGGATTCCGCTCAAAGCGGTAGGGGACGAGACCCTAAAAACAAAGGCCGAGCTGTCGACGACGTCGTCGCGTGAAAAAAAACATGCGTTAGCGGAGGACACGGGACTCGAACCCGCAGCCCCTTACGGGGTACCTCAGTTCCAGTGAGGCCGCTCACCAATTCGCTTATCCTCCGA
>CAYVRC010000119.1:0-8804 GCA_964453205.1 uncultured Pirellulaceae bacterium
TCGTCGTTCGGCATTCATCGCGATCCACTCCGTTGCGGCGAAAACCGTATTGTCCGCGTTTTGCGCCGTTTCCGCCATCAGGCATCCCGGATAGTTTCTAATTGTCCGTGCGTCGCTTCGGCACGGCATCCACTCACAAATCAAGCCGACGCCGCCTTCGGTTGTGGGCTCTGTGAAATATGGTTGGCCCCAATGTTACCTTGCTCCGAAGTCCGCCAGTCATGGGCCAAAGCTCCCTGGGTGGGGGCTCACCCGGGAATGGCTGGTTTGTTATTGGTTCCACCACCAGCGATTCTGGTCGGCCGAGGCTAGGGCTTCGGTGCGGGCGTCGGCGACCGATTCGTCGGTCGCTTGCCTTTGAACGACTTCGAAAGCGTTGATGTCGACGCCGCCGGAGGCCGTCACGATCCAGCCGCCGGCACCTTGAATGAAGCTGCAATGTGCCGGAATCTGCTCGGGCACGAAATACGATCCCATGTTCATCGTGTCTTTGTCGGCCGACAGTATTGTCAGATCCAAACCGGCTTTCTCGGCCAGCTGTTCTTGGACGATCAGGGTCGCCACGACGTTCAGGTCCATCGTGTTCCGGAGGTCGGCAAAGACGGGCATCGACTTGGCCAAATCGTTGTACTCGTTGGTCAGCAACTTCGCCCAGCGCTGAGCGACTTTGTCGATGCGGCCGGCCGCTGACGCGTTGCCTTGGGCATCGATCAAGTCGTTGTCTGTCAAGGCTTTGACGCCTTGCCCGGTGATCCGCCAAGCCAAACCGTCGTCGCTGCGTTTGAGCTCGTCGTAATCGCAGGCCATCCACCAGCGCGGGTTCTGGGCACCACTGTGACGGGAATTCTTGGACATTTCCAAATAGCTGGGCAGGCCGCGAACGGGTGAGTCGACTAAACCCATCGCCAGCCGCTTCATTTCAAAGTCGGCGGCGACCAAGGTTCTGGCCATCCGGCTTTCTCCGGGGACCCCGCTGAGTTTGACCTGTTGCGGCCCGAAAGCTTCTCTCATCGCGGGCACCAAGTGGGAGGGGTTCTGGCCCTGTCGGATCACGATTCGTGCAAGCATTTTTTGGAGATTTCGGCGACCCTCGGGGGTCGGTTCGATGCTACAGGTGATTCCCCCGTCGCGTGCCGACTGGACGCTTTGAATCGCGACGGCCAAGTCGTCCAGCCGCAACGTCGTGCGTCCGCTGACGGTTCCCACGATCGAACCGTCTTGCCGCAATTCCCAAGGCTCCGCCGGTCCGGCGATCAGGATGTCCCGTCGTTCTTGGTCGACAAAGACGTACTCGATCCGCTGAAGTCCGGCCAACAACGACGCTTCGTCGGGAATCGGCTGGCCTTTCTCGCGGCTTTCCCGGATCGCGTCCTGCAAGCCGCGGAGCGAGACGACACGCAGTTCGCTGGCTTCATTCAAATCGCCGCTGGGATCGTCCAAGATCGCGCGGATTCGATTGGCGTAATCGGCAAGTTCTTCCGTGGAGGCGTTTCGGACGACGCCTTCGCCGTCAATCATGACGCCGCCGACGGCGCCACCGCGTTGCCCGCCGAAGCCGCCCGCCCAGGCACTGGGCCGGCCGTGGGAAGCGATCGACAGCACGAGCGCGACGGCGACCGGAACAGCCGCATTGAAAAAACGAACCAAGCGTTGCGAACCCAATTCCATCGAATGGATCTCCGAAGCATGTCGACGCAATCGCTTGGCCGACAGTGGTAATGTGTTGATGATGGGGCGGTGCGACCTCCGAACGGAGAGCGCCGACCGACCGGATGAGTCACGGCCAGACGCTAGAATAGTCGGGCTGAAAACCGCTTACAACAGAACCTTTGGGGTCTCCCGACCGCTTTGAAGAATACCGATTCGGATTCTGACGCCTCCGTCGCCGGTGATTCGGCGGCGAAAACGGCTCCGACCACCGCCTACCTGATCGCCCGATCGGCGGGCCGGTGGAGCGACGTGTACCGATTGAAAGTCGACGCCTTGCCGCCGAAACACGGCGTTTCGTCGTCCGGTCCGCCCGGCACGGCCGGCAACGACGATGCGTCGAGCGTCGCGTCCGGGGGCGCGGGCGATGCCGTTTTGGGCCGATCGTCGTCCAATCAAATTGTGATCCGCAGCGAAAAGGCCAGCCGCCGGCACGCCCGCGTTTTCTGGGATGAAACCTGGCGGATTCAGGACTTGGGTAGTCGAAACGGCACCCGAGTCAATCAGCAAGAATTGTCGCCCGATTTCGCCACCCCTTTGTCCGACGGGGATTTGATCGAAGTCGCCGGGCACCAGATCCTGTTCGCCTTGCGGATCGAACAGTCCGGAATGACACCGCCGTTGACCGTGGACGTCGAAGCGGAAGACGACCAGGCGCAGGCGACCGATCAGCAAATCACGATGGAAATCACCGCCGAAACCGTCACCGGACGGCGGCGACGCAGCGAGACGCTTCGCGGATCACAAAATTCGTCCCCGCCGACTCTCGCCGCCCGCCAGGGGGTCCCGCTGGTCGGCGACGCGTCGCTGCTCCGCTTGGCTTTCGAGCTCGGTCGGCACGAAACGGCTCAGGAACGAGTCGAGGCGACCTTGGATTGCATCGTCGAGCGGATCGATCCGGCTTCGGCGGGTGTCTACGTCCGGGGCGAGTCCCCCGGTGCGGACGCGGCGTTGCCCTTGGTTGCCACAAGGCAATCGGGTTCCCGTGCCTATCGCAGGCCCCCGGAGGACTTGATCGCCCGCCAGTGCGGCCGCGATGCCGAAGCGATTCTGGCCCGCAACATTTCGGGTGACGATTCGATGGCGACCGAAAACAGCCGAGGACAAATCGACGTGGATAGCCTGATCTTGGCACCCATCCGCAGCGCCGGCGATGACATCTTCGGCGTCGTTCACTTGACCACTCACCCTGCGCAGCCGCCGCTGGACGAGGCGTCGTTGGAATACGTTGTGACGGCTTGCGAAATCTTGGGCGAGTCACTGGCGACGCTGACCAAAACACAGAAACTCGGACGTCAACTGACCCGCACCCGCCGACAGTTGGCTCAGTTGCAAGAGCAGCTGGCGGGCAAGGTTCGCCTGATCGGTCGCAGCGAAGCGATCGCGAAGATCAGCCAACAGATCAGCCGCGTCGCACCGACCAAAGCCACCGTGTTGATCCGCGGCGAGTCGGGAACCGGAAAAGAACTGGTCGCCGCGGCGATTCATCACGCCAGCGATCGCAAGGACGGACCGCTCGTGTGTCTGAATTGTGCGGCGCTTTCGCCATCGCTGTTGGAAAGCGAATTGTTCGGTCACGAGAAAGGCGCGTTCACCGGTGCAACCGAAAGGAAACAAGGCAAGTTCGAAGCCGCACACACCGGCACGCTGATGCTGGACGAGATCGGCGAGATGGAATCCGAGCTGCAAGCCAAGCTGTTGCGTGTTCTCGAAGGTCATCCCTTTGAACGCGTCGGCGGTCATCGTCCCATCGCCGCGAACGTGCGTGTCGTCGCCGCGACGAATCGTGATTTGCAAGCGATGGTCGCCGAGGGCACGTTTCGCCAGGACCTTTATTATCGCCTGCATGTCGTCGAAATCGTGGTGCCGCCGCTGCGAAAACGCGGGAACGATTGCCTGTTGCTGGCCGATTTCTTCTTGGAACGGTTCAACCAGGAAATGGGGCGAAAGGTCAAAGGGTTCACCGAGGCGGCGAAAAAGAAACTGGTCGCTTATCCGTGGCCCGGCAACATTCGCGAATTGAGAAACGTGATCGAACGGGCGGTCGTGCTGGGCAACGCGTCGGTCATCGACGCCGACGACTTAATGCTCTCGCCGACGCGTTCGTCCGGCAACGAGCCGAACGATGCGATGCCCGACGAAAGCACCGTCGAAGTCTCGTTGGCCGATTTAGAAAAATCGCACATCGAGCGGGTTTTGCGTTACACCGACAACAACAAGTCACGGGCTTCGGCGATCCTGGGGATCGAACGCAGCACGCTGGATCGAAAGCTCAAACGTTTCGCCAAAGACGCCTGATCATCGGACGCGTCGGCGGTTGGCTCGGTTGATGAAGCGGTCACGGGTGCCGGCGACCGCTTCGACCAACTTCGCCGCTTCGTCGGCCGTGTTGTAAAGATAAAAGCTGGCACGACAAGTCATCGTCAAGCCCAGCGATTCATGCAGCGGCATGGTGCAATGATGCCCGGCGCGGACGGCGATTCCGTCGATGTCCAGTGACTGCGAAAGATCATGGGCGTGAAGGCCGTCGATCGTGAAGCTGACGATGCCGCCTTTGTGGTCCGGCGTCGGGCCGATCATCCGTAGCCCTTCGACCTGCCGGAGCCCCCGGTCGGCGATCCGGCAGAGCGAGTTTTCGTGGGCATGGATCGCTTCGATGCCGATATTCCGGACGTAGTCGATCGCCGCGGCCAGCCCGATCGCCTGGGCGATCGGCGGCGTGCCGGCTTCGAACTTTTCCGGTAACCGCGCCGGTTCGAATCCGTCGGTCGTGACCCGGTGAATCATCCCGCCACCGCCCAGAAACGGGGGCATCGCGTCGAGCAAGTTTTCTTTGCCGTACAACACGCCGACGCCCGAAGGTCCACAAATCTTGTGCCCGCTGAAGACCACGAAATCGGCGTCCCAGGCTTGCACGTCGATCGGCTGATGCGGGGCCGCCTGCGCGGCGTCGACCAGGACCGTCGCGCCGTGCCGGTGAGCCAACCTGACCCAGCGAGCGACGGGGAATTCGGTACCCAGTGTGTTGCTGGTCGCCGCGAACGCGAAAAGTTTGGGCCGATGCTTTTCCAACGCCTCGGCCACGCGATCGTCGCTGATCAGGAATTGATCATCGACGGGCAGCCACTCGATCCGGCACCCGATTCGGGCCGCCAGTTGTTGCCAGGGAACGATGTTCGCGTGGTGCTCGCTGATCGGCAGCAAGATGCAGTCGCCCGCGTCCAAATTCATCCGCCCCCAACTGCCGGCCACCGTGTTGATCCCGAGTGTCGTTCCGGCCGTGAAGATGATTTCGCGAGAATCCCGGGCGTTCAAGAATCGTGCGACGGTTTGACGTGACGCTTCGTAGGCCGCGGTGGTTTCTTCACTGAGCGTGTGAATGCCGCGATGGACGTTCGCATAAACGTGGCGATAACAGTGGTCGACCGCGTCGATGACTTGCCTGGGATGCTGCGTGGTCGCAGCGTTGTCCAAGTAGATCAGATCGGCACCGCTCGCCGTTTGGCGATGCAGAATCGGAAAGTCGTCGCGGATCGTCGCGACATCCAGCGGTGATTTTTTTGTATCGGTGATCATGACAGTCGTTCAACTTTCTTCGCTTAAACTCGGGCCGCCGAAGCCTGGGGAATCCGACGCCGTTTCGTCGTCCTCGTCGGCGGCGAGCGGGAGATCCAAGGCGGCCTGGAAACATCGCCACGGCAGCAGGCAGTATTTTTGCTGTTCCGGACGCAGCCGTTCTCCGAACAGCGTGATCATGTCCTCGGCCGAAAATTGTTTCGCCTCGTCGATCGTTTTGCCTTCGACGGCTTCGCACAGCATCGACGCAGCGGCCAGCGGAATCACACCGCCTTCGGCCTCGAAACCCGCCTCTTCGATAACGCCCCTTTCTATCCTAACCGCGATCCGCACCCGATCCTCACTGACCGGACTGGCGACTTCGCCGGAATGCGTCGCGTCGTCGACCGGCCCTTGGTTGTAAGGATCTTCGTAGTGATCTTTGACCCGGTCGTCCGACGAAAGATCGAATCGGGCCGCGCGGTGCGAAGGCTGCTTTTGGCTCATGCCGAAATTTATCCGCACCGACGCGGCTGTCACAGGGGCAACGATCACGCGGGTCCATCGATCGCGCGGGGCCATCGCTCCGTTCGAATCGGTTCATTCCGGTTCGGTGACGCGGTCAGAGCGGCTTGAGGTTGAAGGTGCCCAGGTGGATGCCGCCGGGTTCGTCATAGCCGAAGATGCCACCGGCGCCGAAGTACTTCTCGAATTCCGAGAACGGCGGCAACTGGTTGCGTTCGAGCAGTTCGGCAAACTTTCGCGCGAACACGTTGTCCTCGCCGATTCGGCGAAGCTGTTTGCGAGTTTTCGGGTCTTTGCCGAGTTCGTACATCTGGCGAAAGAAATCCGACGCTTTGACGTAGCTGATCAGGAACGGTGTCTCGCCGTCCAGTTTCCCGCCGAGTTCTCCGGAAACCAATTCGTAATCCGGCTCGCCGGCCAACCGAGGCAGCCCGCCGGCATCGGCCTGGATCATCCGTTGAACCATCGTTTTGCTGTCGGTAAAAATGATCCAGTTCCCGAGGAGGAACAGCGTCGGTTCGGGTTGGCGAAAGGATTCAGGAACGTTTCGGCCGTTGCGACCGCCCAGGGCGTAGGTCATCGTGCCGGCGATGACTTCCGGTTTCATCGCCTGCGGCACCCGCTTGCGAAACGCATCGACGTACTCTTTGGCCAAGACCGGATCGTTGACTTCCAAAGCCATGGTGCTGGTTTGACTGTTCAGCGTCATCGGCGGTTGCAACCAACGCAGGCCCACGTAACGACCGGTCAACAGCGGCAGGATCTCTTGCCGCAGGCTTAACCCCGTGCGGGTCTGAAGCGGATCTTCGAAGAAACGCTCGATGCTGCCTTCGCCGTTGAATTTGTCCAGGATCACACCCAGATTCTCCAGCGTCTTTTCGAATCGCCAATGGACGGTTGTGTAAGTGGTGACGTCACCGGGGACCCAGTTCGGCGGCATCGTCTCACCCGATCCGGGCCGCAAGACGCCAAAGAAGCCGTCACGCGGCGTATCGATGACGATGTGGATGTGGTTGATGTCGTCGAAATACTCGCCGCCCTGGAACGTGCTGCCGCCGATGCCGCGGATCTTGGCGATGCCCAGCGATTCGACCAGGGGCCAGGCCAGCGCGGCGGCACCGCCGTTGGCTTTGATCAAGCGTTCGACGATGTGATACGGGTCGACATAGAACGTGATCTGCGGCAACTCGTCTTCCGCGCCGACACTGCGGCTCATCACGGAGATGAAATCGTTGTTGTTGGCGAACGTCGGATCGGCGGATTCGCCGGCCCATTTCTTGAGCACGCCGCCGGCGGTGTCATCGCCGACGCCGATCACGAACGCACCGTTTCGTTCGAAGTACTCGATCGGCGGGCGGCCGGTGCGGGGCGGCAGCCAACGCGTCAGCTTGGTCGCGTCGACGGTTTCGGTGCGACGGATGAGGCTGTCTTTTTGAAGCTGCTGTTCCAGGCGTTCGACCAACGTCCGAACCGTGTCGATGTTGTCCTTGGCTTCGACGATCAAGACGGCTGCGAAACCGAATTGCTCGCGTCGCTTGCGATTCAAGCGACGCCGGATCGCGTCTTCCGATTCGTCATCGGGATCGTCGCGGATTTCCTGGTCGGGGTCAGGTTCGCCTGACAGACGGGGCACCAAAGCGATCGCGACTTGGCCTTGCGGGATCGCCAGCAGGTCATTCAGCCCAACGCCCACGGCCGAGCTGACTTGGTCGAACAGATCCTCCAGGGTTCGATAGATGTCCGAAGCGAAGGGCTTCATTTGAGGGTCTTGCAGCATTTTGCCCGTTGAAGTCTCGGCAAAACCCTCTTGAATTTCTCGGACGTCGGCGATCCGCAAATACGCCAACGTGTCCTCGGGCAACAGCATCGGTGCCCCCGGCACGCCGTCGTCGTCGGCACCGGCGGCGCGCGGCGCCGACACGACGGACACGATCAGCGTCGCAGCGGCCAAGGCAAAACAAGCCAAAGGACTCGGCCGCTCCGAAACGCCGCGTCGAGGGCGGCCTGCCGGATCGGAGGGGGTTCGGGCGACGTGATGGGACGGCGATTTCATGGCTGGTGATGTTTCCAGGAGGGGGGCGAAAAGGGCGTCTGGGAAGTGCGGCGGATGCGGCGGACGGTCGAGCGGTTAGCTTATTCGAACCGATCGTAGCGATCTTGGCGGGTGGGGCATCAAATCTTGTACCGCCTGTCCGAAGCCGGCGAAAAACAGAACCCTTCGACTCGGGCTTGGTTAAAATGAGTTGCGTCGGTGTCGTGATCGGCGTCCCCCATGGATGCCCTTGTGGATTTCGGACACGGATCGCCGCAGTCCTTTTCGAACCATCTCTTCACGGAATTTTGCCGCCATGCCCGCCCTCGTGAACCGAATCATGAAGACTGCTTTGCCGTTTCTGGCCGCCGGTGCGTTGACCTTGCTGACGACCGGTTCCGCCTTTGCCCAAGTCGCTGCAACAACCGACGCAGCCGGCACGGCCTCCAACGCCACGGGATTCGCCACCGGCGAAGGTGTCTCGACGGAAATCACCCGAACCGGAGCCATCGGCCAAAGCAGTGCCGCGCCGATCGGCCAACCTGCGGCTGCCGGCGGCACGGCCGGTGGTGCCGCCGGAGGCGGGTTCGGAGGGCTCGGCGGACTGGGCGGTGGCTTGGGCGGGCTGGGCGGCTTGTTCGGCGGAGCCTTCGGGGCAGCCGGCGGTCAAACGAACACGCCCGCCATCCGCACGCGTCTGCGAAGCGCCGTCGAAGTGCCCCCGCGATCGGTCGGCCGAGTCCAACAGTCGGTCAATCGCACGCTCTACCAACTGCCGCCACGAGCGTACAACCCCGGCCTGAGTGTTCGGGTCGTCGACCGAACCGCCGTTTTGCAGGGCACGGTCCGATCGGAAAAGGATCGCCGGATGAGTGAGTTGCTGATGCGATTGGAACCCGGCGTCTCGAGCGTTCGAAACGATTTGACGGTTCAGCCTTGAAGCTCCGCTCGGTGATTTCTGTCCTTCCGCTCCGCTCGGTGATTT
>CAYVRC010000119.1:8904-18498 GCA_964453205.1 uncultured Pirellulaceae bacterium
GCTCCGCTCGGTGATTTCTGTCCTTCCGCTCCGCTCGGTGATTTGTCCTTCCGCTAAGATCCCGTAAAAAACAGTTTTTACCCGGATCGGCGGACCACGTGTGGACGAACAATCCTCGCCCGAACTTCAAGACTTTTCCAGCGGCCCCGCCAGTCTCGTCTGGTTTCGACGCGATTTGCGTTTGCATGATCACCACCCGCTGCATCAAGCACTCGGCGGGGCGTCACCGGTGCTGGCGGTTTACTGTTTCGATCCGGCCGAATTCGGGATGAATCGATTCGGTGTCCCCAAGACGGGATTTCATCGGACCAAGTTCATCTTGGAATCGGTGGAGGACTTGCGACAGTCGTTCCGACGGCTCGGGGGCGAGCTGGTGATTCGCATCGGCTCGCCCGATGAAGTTTTGGCGGGGCTCGCCGAGCGGTTCTCCGTCCAGACCGTCTTCGCGCATCGCTTGATCGGGGTCGAAGAAAACGAGACCGAGAACCGAGTGCGGCGTCGCATCGAAGGTCTCGGCGGGGACGTCCGATTCATCGATGGGCACACGCTGATTCATCCCGACGACCTGCCGTTCGCGGTCGACCGTTTGCCGGCGGTGTTCACCGGGTTTCGCAAAGCCGTGGAAAGCGATTGGAAAGTCCGGCCCGCGATCGAATCGCCGAGTTCCTTGACGTCGGCGGCGATCCCCGAAGGCTTCGATCCGGGCCGTCTGCCCACGGCGGCCGACTTGGGCGGGAACGACTCGCCACCGGAATTCGTCAGCGAGTCTCGTGATCTGACGACGATGTCGTTTACCGGCGGCGAAACGGCCGGAAAACTTCGCTGGCAGGAATACGCTTGGGACGAAGACCGGCTGAGGGTCTACAAAGAGACTCGCAACGGCATGCTTTCGCCGCTGGATTCCAGTCGCCTGTCGGCGTGGTTGTCTCTGGGGTGCCTGTCGCCACGCTGGGTCGCCGATGAAATTCGGCGGTACGAAACACAGCGGGTGGCCAACGATTCGACGTACTGGTTGATTTTCGAACTGTTGTGGCGAGATTACTTTTCGTTCATCGCGATGCGGCACCGCGCGGACCTCTTTCGTCGCGGTGGAATCCGCCACGTCGATTTGCCCTGGTCCACCGACGCGTCGTCGTTACAGGCCTGGCGTGAAGGCCGCACCGGATTCCCGTTGGTCGATGCCAACATGCGAGAGATCGCGACGACCGGATACATGTCCAATCGGGGACGGCAGAACGTCGGCAGTTTCCTGACCAAGAACCTGAACATCGACTGGCGACTGGGCGCCCAATGGTTCGAATCGCTACTGGTCGACTACGATCCGGCCAGCAACTACGGCAACTGGAATTACGTCGCCGGTGTGGGAAACGACGCTCGCGGGTTTCGCTTTTTCAACATCACCAAGCAAGCCCGCGACTACGACGGCGACGGCAGCTATGTCCGTCACTGGTTGCCCGAACTTCGTCAGGTGCCGAAGGAAAAGATCCACGAGCCGTGGACTTTATCGGCCCAAGAGCAGGCCGAATTCGGTGTCGCGATCGGCGTCGATTATCCGGCACCGATCGTCGATCTGTTTCGTTCGGCGAAGCGGAATCGAGCGTCGTACGGACAAGCGACCCGCGTCTGACCGATCCGCGGAGGATCCGGCTAGATCAGCTTCTTCAACTCAGCCAGGGCGGCGTCGTAGTCCGGTTCCTCGGCGACTTCTCCGACGATCTGCTTGTAGACGACGTTGCCCTCGGCGTCCAAGACGATGACGGCGCGGGTCAAGAGCTTCAATTCGGCGATCGTCAGACCGTAGTCCGCGCCGAAGGCATGCGTCTGATAGTCACTGGCCGTTCGCATCTTGACGTCTTCGGCGCCACAGAAACGGGCTTGGGCGAAGGGCAAGTCGCGACTGACCGTGACGGCGTTGACGCTGTCCCCGAGCGAGGCCAGTTCTTGATTGAAGCGTTTCGTCTGCGTCGCGCAGGTCGGCGTGTCCAAACTCGGAACGACACTGATGAAAGACGGCTTGCCTTTCAAGTCGTCCAGCGTCAAGGTTTGCAACCCGCCATCGGCGTAGTGCAAAGTGAACGTCGGTGCGGGGCTGCCGACCGCCAAATCGCTGCCCTCCAGCGTCATCGGATTGCCCTTGAATGTGATCACTCCGCTGCGGCCCATCGGAAAACTCCGTAAACTGTCGTAGGTGGAAAACTGACTTCGCTGAGTTTCCGAGTATGCCGCCTACGTCGCCCGGCGTGAATGGGGGACGCGGCAACCGTGGGGATTTGTCCTACAATCCTGGCGTCGTCTTGTCCCCTTTTTTCGCCATCAAGAACTTGAAACGAAACGAAAGACTCGTGAACCGCGTTTGCTTGCACGTCGTCGGATGCCTGGCGATTTTGTCATTCGGCCCGCTCCGTCGCACCCCGGCCGCCGACGGGTCGCGATTCGCCCACCACGACGGCGACGCCCGTTACCTGCACCACATCGATCTGTACGATTCTGACAATCGCAAGATCACGGCGGATTCGGAGACGCCTTATTCGCCGTTGAACACTTGCGGACGCTGTCACGACTACGCCACCATCGCGCACGGTTGGCATTTCAACGCCCTGGCGGATTCGTCGCTCCGCGGGGACGACGGTCGGCCGTCGGAACCTTGGATTTGGACCGATGCGAGAACGGGCACCCAACTGCCTTTATCGCCGCGGGAGCACGTCGACCGATTCGATCCCGAAGCGATCGGAATCAGTGATTTTGAACTGATTCGACACTTCGGCGCGAGGTTGCCCGGAACCATGGCCGTGCCGCACGGGGCGGCCGAGCGGGTCGGCTTGGCCGGGGACGAAGTACAGTCTGATGTACCGGAGGCGGCCGATGCCGATGCCGAATCCGACGAGCCGGACGTCTCGTCGCGCTGGGAATTGTCCGGCGCGCTGGAGATCGACTGCATGGTGTGTCACGCCGTTTCGGGGCGTTACGACATGGAATCGCGAAAGGCCCAAATCGACGACGAGAACTTTGCCTGGGCGCCCACCGCGGCGCTGCGACTGGGCACCGTCAAGGGAAGCGTATCGCGGATCAAGACGGGGGAAGATCCCGATGACGAAAAGGTGCAGGCGAAACTGCCGAAAGTCGCTTACGACGCGTCCCGTTTTTCCGCCGACGGCACGGTCTTTTTTGATCTCGTTCGGATGCCCGAAAACAACGCGTGTTACCAGTGTCACAGCCAACGCACCGTCGACGATTCCGGGATCGCACCGCGTTGGGTTCACGACGAAGACATTCACCTTCGGGCCGGCATGCAGTGCGTCGATTGTCACCGCAACGGCATCGATCATGACATCGTTCGCGGCTTTTCCGGGCAACAGCACGTCAGCGGTGTTTCCATCGAGACGTTCACGTGTGCGGGATGCCACCTGGGCGTCCAGGGCGATGCCGGTGACCACGAAACGGATACCGAGATCGTCGAATTGCCAGGTCGTTTGGCGTCGCCGATCCCGCTGCACGAAGGCCTGCCCCCGCTGCATTTCGATAAGCTGTCCTGCACGGCTTGCCACAGCGGCCCGATGCCCGAGGACGCGGCGACCAGGTTGATGACCTCGCTGGCGCACTCCCTGGGTTCCAAGGACCATCGCACCGGAAACGAATGGCCGTCCATCCAAGGTCCCGTCTTCGCACGGTTACCCGCATCAGAAACGGACGAAGCCGGATCTCCCGTGGCGGACTCTCGCGTCTATCCGCAACGTGCGACTTGGCCGGCGTTTTTCGCCGAGGCCGACGGCGAATCTTTGACACCGTTGCCGCCCGAATCGGTTTACGAAATCACACGCAGGGCGTTGAGAGTCCGCAACGATTTCGCCGAGGAAGTGACTCAGCCGAAACTCAGCCGCAGCGAACGTGCCGAGGTCTTGGGCGACCAGCGCGCCCGCGTCGACGATGCGGAACTGACCGAGGAAGAATTGCAAGAACTGTCGGCTAAACGAAATGAGCTCGGCCGGGCCGCGTTCGACGAAAAAGTCGCCGCGGCGTTGGAAGCGATCCAACAAGAACTGGGAATCGGTCGCGCCGCTTACGTTTCGACCGGCAAGATCTTTGTGACGCGAACCTCGGCGGACTTGAAAGGTGATGCGATCGAGGCAACCGAATCCGACGACGTTGTGATGGAATCTTTGGCCTTGCTTGATCCTGAACGGTTCGACCAGTCCAGCCGATCGCACATCGACATGCTGACTTGGCCTTTGGCCCACAACGTCCGCGGCGCCGGTCAATCGCTGGGCGTCGGCGGGTGCTTGGATTGCCACAGCGAACAAGGCCTGATGTTCACATCCACGGTGACCTCGATGGGACCGGCTCCGGTCCCCGGGCGAACCGTCACGATGGCGTCCTTGCAAAGCGTCGATGAAGACCAGCGGCTCCGTTGGAACCAGATGTTCGCCGGCCGCGCTTTGTTCAAATACTTGATCGGTGCCTCGTTGCTGACGGTGTTGTTGGTGATGCTGCTGGGAATCGCCGCCAAAGCCGGGGCGATGGCGTTGCAACGCGATCAAGATTCTCCAAAGGGCGCATGAAAAACGCACGCGACGATTGCTCGACGCGTGCGTCTTTTCAAAGGTTCGACGGGAACACCCGGCATCAGTCGCGAACGATCGTGCGACCGAACTTGGTCACGACCACGTCGACGCAGTGGCCACAGCAAGCGAACTTGTAAGTCAGGATCTTGCGTCCCAAAAAACCGTTCTTGCAAGAAACCAAGCAAGGCGTCTGGCCGGCACAGCAGGCCGGTACGCAGGCGCTGACTTCGTACGTGCAGCAGGTCGTCGGGTCGGTCACGCACCAGGTCACGCTGACCGGGGGCGGGGGACAGCAGACGGGCGCGGGTTGGCAGCAAACGTCGTGACAGCCGCCGGTCAGGCAACCGGCCGATGCCGGAGCGGCACCGATGGCGACGAGCGATGCGACGGTCAGGCCAAGGATCAGGTTTCGTAAAGGATTCATGTTGGTCTCGATGTTCGAACTAGAGGCGGACGGACAGTGCGGGCGCACGGCCTTTTTTCCAGTGTGGGTCGCCGCGGCGCGACAAGCAAACCGCTCAGCGACACACACGGCCGTTGTGCCATGACGTACGGCGAAAACTCGTTAAAATCGACACAAACGTTCACGTCGTGTGCGGTTTCGAACGATCATGTCGCCTGGGTCAGCGTCGGTCGATCAACGCGTGCAAACGTCGATCCGAAAGCGAATCGGCGATCAGAAAAGCCCCGTCAAAGTTTTGCGACTTGGTGTGTTCGCTGGGGACGGAAACCGTGATCGCACCGGCCGCCACCGCCGCCGCGGTCCCGTTGCCGCTGTCTTCGAGAACCAGCATCTGTGTGGCCGGTACGCCCAATTTCGACGCGGCTTTCAGGTACATTTCGGGATCCGGTTTGCCGCGTTGCACGTCGTCGCCCGTCAACTGAAAGGCCAAATCGTCGGCCCACTCGACGGTCGCCAAAATCTGCGTCACGAATTTTCGGCGACTGCTGGTCGCCAGCCCGAACGGCAAGCCGGACGCCCGCAAAGCGTCGATCCAATGTGCCAATCCGGGCATCGGCTGCACACCGAGCGCCAACTGTTGTTCGTACAGTGTGTCACTTTCCGCCAACAGGGATTCCGGCGAATCGGCCAATTGGTGGTGGTCGATCATTTGCCGCATCGAGGCGACGCCGACGCGACCCATCATGCGGTTTTGCAATTCCTTGCTGAAACGATGGCCGCGACGCATCAAGACCTGGTCGCCGACGCTCCAGTACAGCTTTTCGGTGTCGAACAGGAGGCCGTCCATGTCCAAGGCGACGCCACGAATCGTCGGGGATGATTCCAAAATCGGTTCCAAGGGAGCAAAGCGAGGACTGCGGTCGTGTCGGCAAAGTTAGGCGGAACCGTCGCGTTGCGAAAGGAGCGTCAAGAACTTGTCGATTTCGACTTCCGTCGCGTCGTCGCTGTCGCGCTGGCGTAGCACCCAGTCGACGATGCCGGCTTGGTCGACAACGTCGCTCCGATCGCCCGGCGGATCGGGGCCGGTGACCGCAGTCGGTTCCGACGCAAACGTCGCGACTTCGTTCGGTCGATCCGTGGCGTCGGAACGTCGGGCGTACCGATTCGGCGCGAGCTGTTGAGGGGCCTGCGGGGAAGGTGCCTGCGGGGAAGGCGCCGTTTCGCCTTCCGCTTGGCCTCTGGCGTTCATGTCTTGCCGGTTCAACGTGTTCAAGACCAGCAAGACGTCGAGCGCGGTCACCAAGCCGTCGCCGTTGACGTCGTATCCGAACGGGTCCCCGTCGCCGACCGGCCCGGGCCCGTGCAGGTTCAAGTAATTGATGATCAACAGCGCGTCGTGGGAGGTCACGTCACCGGTGCCGTCGACGTCCTCGGGCAAGTTTTCGTTGTGGAACGGCTGATCGTTGGGCAAGACCGCGATGGTGAAATTTCCGATCAAGGGATCGATCGACGAATTGCCGTCGATCTGCGCGGTGATCTGCAAGCGAATCTCGGCGGCTTCTTCACGAACCACCCACTGGCCGTCGACGAGTTTCAGTCGCCCGTCGACGATTTCGAAACTGGGATCGTCGACACCGAAGCTGTAGCCGTTGGGCCGCGGCACGCCGTCGACTTCGACGTCTCCGACGCTCGCACCCGGTGTAAATTCCAGGACCGTGTCGCCGCCGAGGGTCAACGAAGTGGGGATCTCGAGCACGTCGCCGACACGGATGACGATCGCTTTGGTGAATCGATCGTTGTTGGCTTCGTCGATCGCGGTCACATTGACGGTGACTTGATCCTCGGCTTCGTAATCCAGCGAGACGCCATCGGCCAGTCGAAGCTGGTTTTCGTCGACGATGAAACGTTCGTCGTCGACCGTGAAGACGTAGAACTGTTCGGGGTCTTGGTCGATTACGAACAGTTCGACGATCACATCGCCCGGTGAATTCTCGTTGACAAAGGCCGGGCCGTGTTGAATGTCCGTGATCGGATCGTTGCCGTCGAGCAGCGTCAGGCGGACTCGTTCGGTCAACGCGGCTTCTGTTTCCGCGTCGATGGCGGTCACGGTCAGTTCGACGGGTTCCGGGTTTTCGAAATCCAGGTCACCGCCGATGAAGATCAGGTTTCCGTTGTCATCGTCGAACCAAGGATGGTCGATCAAAATGCGATGTCCGCCGCCGTCGACGTCGATGACTTCGATGGTCCCGATCACGGTTCCGACGGGAATGGTCTCCGGAAACGGACTGACCGAGACGACGACGGCTGTCGGATCATCCGGAACCGGTGTGACCGAAACGGGTATGGTCACCGAGGTCACGTCGCGGCCGTCGTGCAGCAAGATCGGGATCCCGTCGGTGCCGGCGAAATCGGCGTCGGGCTGATAAAACAGGCCGCCGTCGGGCGAAGCGGTCGCGGTCGCGTTGCCCGCCGGTCCGGTTTGCAAGATCAAGATCTGGTCGCCGTCGTCATCGACAGCGCCTTGCAGCAATGTCGGCGGCGGACGACTGAAGGCTTGATCCTCCGACGTCTCAAGGTCCGGCAAGGATTGGTAAAAGGGCGCTCGGTTCGTCCCGGTCAACTTCAAGGCGAACGTCACGTTCGCCGTCGTGTCACCGGCCAGGACCAAGTCGTGCGCGGCCGGCGATTCGAGTCGGACTTCCGCGATCCCGGCGGCGCCGACGACGGCCAAGGAATCGATGCCGGAATCCGGTAGGATCCTGCCGGGCAACACGGAGCGGATCGCACCGACCGATCCGGTGTCGAGCGAGACTTCGGCGATCTGAGTTCCGCCGCCGAGTTCCAGGATTTTCAGCGTGCCCTCGAGCGGCGAGACGGCCCACAGCAATTCTCTGGTCGCGTCCAAACGCAGCGGGCCGAGCAGTTCGTTGAATCGGAACAGCGGCGCGAAATTGTTGTTCGCGTCGGCCACGGTGACCCCGCCGGCCGCGTCACGTAGGACCAACAGACCCGACGCGTCGTCGAAATCGACGAGGTCCGATGTGCCCGCAATCAGAAAACTGCTGGAACTGATCGGCGAAGCCGTTTCGTTGCTCCACAGCTGCGCCAACAACCCGTCCGACGATGGCGTCACCAGAACGGACCGTGGTCCCGAATCGCTGGTGATCAGTCGCGCGTCCGGGGCGACCACGAAATTGGTCGACGTCAGCTCGATGGCGTTCGGATCGACGGCGTCCACGCCATGGATTAGCGTCTCGTTGGCAGGCAGGCCTTCCGTTGCGACCGTCGCGATGGCCAAGCCTCGTCCCGCGCCGTCGACGGCGACGTCTCGCCAATTCCGCGTCTGCGTCGAGGTCAGCTGGTCGGGTGCGGCATCGCCGCCGGTGACGTCCAGCCTTTGCCACTGATCGGCAGACGGGTCGACAAGCCAGAGCGAACCGTCCTCGTCGCCTTCGCCGACGACCAGCAGCCGGTTGTCGGCGATCGCCGTCAAGGAGACCGGCGTGAAGCCGTCGACGGGCAGCCCGTCGTTGCCGGTCCGGCTGATTCGTCCGTCGATCAGATCGGCGACAAAGATTTCCCTCCCGTCGATTCCCACCAAGCGGTTGTCTTGATGAATGACTCCCGTCGCGCCGGCGATGTTCGGCTGCAAGGACGTCGCGTCGGTTTCCAGCGGAAAGATCTGGGCCTGAGATGCATTTCCGTCGTGCAGCCGAACCGTGTACCGGCCGTCGGCAAGTCCGGCAAATTCGAACGCTCCGTCGGCGTCCGTCAGAGCGTAAGCTTCGCCCGCATTGAACGTTCCGCCCCCGTCGGCGTCCAGATAGACCAAGCGATTGGCCAGACCCGATTCGTCCTTCTCGCGTTGAAAACTGGAATCGACATCCTCGAAGACCACGCCGGAGATCGCAGCGAGCACCCGACGCGCGTCGAGACGCTCCAGTCGCAGCTTTCGTCTGGTCCCCCGCCGTTTCTTCATGAATACTTCGCTCGATGCCGCGTGATCCGAACCCCCCGCCGAACGGTTCAGACTGAATTCGTTAATGGACGCTGTTGGAGCTAGGAAAGTTCCCTTTGAATCTAGAAAATCCCCTCCACACCGTTCCAGTTGGCTGGGCTATCATGGGAAACGGCGCGTCGATGTGAACGCCCATAGTTTGAACCGATTCACCGCCTGACGAACCCATTTTTTGTCTAAATGCCATGAAAAAGATGGAAATCCGCCCCTTGAAACCGATTCTGCGTTCGCCGGATGTCTGCCGGCAAGTCGTTGTCCGCCGATCCGGTCTGGTGTCGTTGCCGGCCGTGCTGGCCGGGACGCTGATCCTTTGCCTGACGCTGCCGCCGGCACCGGTTTTCGCACAAGACGATTACGGTGACGAATATGGCGAGGACGGCGATGATTACGGCGACGATTATGGCGATGATTACGGTGACGACTACGGCGGTGGGTCGTCCGCGCGTCGCGGCGGAGGATCGCTGCAGCAAGCGTTGACGGCTTTCGCACCGGCCCTCGGCGGCGACGCGGAAAGCGGTGCGATGACGGCCCTGTTTTCGCCGACCGCGGCGGTTCCGCTGGAGCAAGGCCCGAAGTTGTACAATGACGCCCAAGCGGCTTTTCGCGCCGGCAAT
>CAYVRC010000120.1:0-18483 GCA_964453205.1 uncultured Pirellulaceae bacterium
AGAGACCACGCGACGGCTCCAAAGCGTGGTGACGGCAGACTCGGGCTGATACAATCCCCGAGTCGGCGTTGCGCACGGCTACGCGGCATGGTTCAATTTCGTTAGCCATATCTTGCATCGCAACATGCATCCCGGAGTCCAGTCGTGAACATCCGAAAGGAACAACCAAATGACATCCAGGCAATAATCGACGTCACAATCGCTGCTTTTGCGGATCATCCGATCAGCAAGCAGACCGAGCATTTTATAGTCAACGCTCTACGCGAAGCCAATGTTCTCACCTTATCACTGGTTTCAGAATTCGATGACAAGATTGTAGGTCACATCGCGTTTTCACCCGTTACGATTACCGATGGTACAAACGACTGGTACGGTTTAGGTCCTGTGTCGGTGCTACCCAGCCTTCAAAAACGCGGCATAGGGTCCGCCCTCATCAAACAAGGCCTTGCTTTCCTCAAAGAACTCGGAGGCAAAGGGTGCGCTCTCGTCGGAGATCCAGACTACTACCTCCGCTTCGGCTTCAAGAACTATCCTCAACTCGTCCATGAAGGCATCCCGCCTGAATTCTTTTTCGTCCTTCCCTTTGACGCTGACGTTCCGGCCGGCAAGGTGATCTTTCACGAGAGTTTCAAAGCAACTGGCTGACGAACCCAAAGAACGATGTGCCTTCGGTACGATTCCTGAATTGAACGTTCGGGTGCGACTCTGACACGACCGAAACCACAAGATTGGATTAACGAAGCTGGTCCAAGGAAGAGGAGGGGAAAATTCGGTTTCCCAGATCGCACAGCCATTCACCATTGCAACCGCTTACCGAAATTAGCCACAGCAGAAGTCGATTGACGTTTTGAAGCCTTCACCATTGGGATAGAGGCCCACCCGACGTTCGATTGATATGTTTTCGCTGTTCATTCTGGGCGGGATGGTCATTGATTCGCGTGGTTCTCTCCATCAGTGCGAAGGAGCAGTCGCCAAGCGATTTGCAAGAGTTCACCGCTGTTGATCGGTTTGCTCAAGTAATCCGAACAGCCGGCCCGCAAGCACGCATCCCGGTCTCCCTGCATTGCGTTGGCGGTCAAGGCGATGATTGGACACTTGTAGCCTTCGTGACGCAGCGTCCGCGTCGCTTCGTACCCATCCATCTCGGGCATTTGCATGTCCATCAAAATCAGATCGAACGGTATTCCCGATTGCTCCGCCTGTCGAACACGATCGACTGCATGGCGACCGTTGTCGGCGGTTTCGATTCGGGCACCCGCGTTTTCCAAAATACGAGCTGCCAAAAAACGGATGTCACGTCGGTCGTCGGCGATCAAAATCGTCCCGTCGATTCGAATGTTCTCTTCGTCAATCGGCTGCGTCGGCATTCGGTCCAAATTGGGGCGAATGTGCCGAACGTTATCGCTCGGCCCACAATCAACGACCAGCGAAAACTTGCTGCCCCGACCGGGTTGGCTTTCGACCGAGATGTCACCGCCGAACATCCGGGCGAATCGACGGCAAATGGTCAGCCCCAGTCCCGTGCCGCCGTAATGACGCGTCGTCGATGCGTCCGCTTGGACGAATGGTTGGAACAGCGAATCGATCAAGTCTTGCGAAATTCCGATTCCGGTATCGATCACGTCGAACTGCAGTTGAGTCGGTTCGGCGAGATACCGAACGACCAAGCGAACCGATCCGGTCTCGGTGAACTTGATCGCGTTGCCAAGCAAATTCAACAAAATTTGTCGCAGCCGAATCGCGTCGATCTCGATCGTTTCGGGAACCAACCCGTCGAACTCGATCGTGAAATCGAGTCCCTTCGATTCGGCGCGGACGTCGAGCAGCGATCGCAAATCGGACAACAGCTCATCGATTCGCACCCGGTCGCGTTCGAGCAGCAATCGGCCGGCATCAATCTTTGACAAGTCAAGAATATCGTTGATGATGTGCAACAAAAACTGCCCGTTGCGGCGGATCGTTTCGAGATAGCCGCGATGTTCCGGGTCGCTGAGGACTTCGCTGAGGATATCGACATGGCCGATGATGGCGGTCATCGGGGTGCGGATTTCGTGCGACATGTTGGCCAAGAATTCGCCGCGACTTTGGTTGGCCGCTTCGGCGGCACGCCGCGCCTGTTCGAGCGATTCCTCGTACTCTTTCTGCGCCGTGACGTCCTGGACCATGCCGACGACCCGCACGGCCTTTCGCTGATCCCCTTCGCCGACGAAGAACGTGTGACCGGTGTCACGCAACCATCGCGTTTTTCCTTCGACCACGACGCGAAACTGATGATTGTGGTGCTCCTCGCCGCCCGGCCGGATCGCTTTCTGATAAAGCCGGTCGAAATCTTCTTGATCGTCCGGATGCACATGGGTCAAGAGATGACTCGGCGCCACCGGGGTGTCCGGCGGAAGCTGCATGATTCGGTATAGTTCGGGCGACCAGATCAGTTGGTTCTTTTGGATGTCAAAATCGTAGCTGCCGAAGCCGGTCGCCTCGCACGCCAACCGAAGCCGCGCCTCACTTTCCCGCACGATCACTTCGCTGCGACTTCGCTCGGTATTGTCACGAATGACGTAAGCGAACCCGTCGAACGAGCCCTGATCATTCTTGATCGCCGTGATCACCCCGCCGCCCCAAAACGTGCTGCCGTCGCGGCGTTGTTGCCAACGCTCGGACGCGGAGTGGCCGTCCTGGCGGGCGGCATCCAATTCCGCGTTCAAACGTCCCGCCGAGCGATCCTGCTCGGTGCCCAGCATCGTGATCGATCGGCCGATGACTTCTGATTCGGCGTAGCCAAACATCCGTTCGGCGCCACGGTTCCACAAAGTGATTCGCGCCTCGGAATCGGTCATGAAAATGGCGTACTCGGTCGCATTCTCGACCAGCAACCGATAACGTTCCTGGCTCAGCCGCAAGTTTTCCTCCGAGCTCTTACGGCGGGTGATGTCGACGAACGTGATCACGATGCCTTCGATCCGATCTTCCGTGCTGCGGTAGGGCAACACGCGCGTCAGATACCAATGGCCGCTATTGTCTTGAACCTCGCATTCGATCGGGATCAACGATTTGAGCACTTCGCCACAATCGGACAACAGTTCGTCGTAGCCCAATCGATGTGTGAAATCGGACAACAGTCGACCCCGATCGGCCAAGCGTACGCTGAACAGATCACCGATCGCCGGAGTGAACCGCAGGATTCGCATGTCCCGATCGAGAAACAACGTCGCGATATCCGTCGCGGCTAGCAGGTTCTGCAGGTCGCTGGAGAGCTGGGCCAATTCCTCGACCTTGTGTCGATTTTCCTGGTTCACCGTCTGCAGTTCCTCGTTCATGCTCTGCAGCTCCTCCTTGCTGGTCTCCAGTTCCTCCATCGTCGACCGCAGTTCTTCGTTCGTCGATTGCAACTCTTCGTTGCTGGCCTTCATCTCCTCCTGGCTCGTCTCGTATTCCTCGACGATCGACTGCAACCGATGCCGGGTCAGGTCCAACTCGCCCTCCAGCTCGGCGATCCGAACACTCTCCTGCCCGTCCGAAGCGGATGAACGATGCTGCGGAGAGACAGACGCATCCGGCGTCGATTCGACGTTGGTTTCCAAAGGCTGTTCGTCCAAGATCACCAACACGAACCCTTCTTGGGTCGGCTCGATCGCCGGCCGCGCGTCCATCGTCACCATCGCTCGGTCGCCGTTAAACCGAACTTCGATCGACTTCCCCGCGATCGGAATCCTCCGTTCGCGAGCCGAATGCAAGATCGACCGCAATTCGATCCGCAATTCTTCCCGCACCAGCTTCAACACATTCGCGGTCAGTTCGCCACCGGGATGCACCAAATAGCGGCCCGCGTGTTCGGACATGTGCACGACTTTGTCGTCCGGTGAGACCAGCAAACTCGGCGGCGCGTACCGCTCCACCATCCGCGCGTGCAGTGTGCCGTACGCGATCGGCTTGCTCGGCTGTTCGGCCAAACGTTTCTCTCCGATCAACCGTCCCGTCGTCAACGGAAAGACGGGCAACCGAGGCTCCGGAGCCGGAACGTTTCGCTTTCGATAAATGCAGTCCTTTTTGTGCTCGGTGATGAACAATTCCGAGTTCTCGATCGTTTCCGAAGTCCCCAGCACCAACCACCCGTCAGGGCAAAGCGAATAGTGAAACAGATCGATGATGTCCTTTTGAATTCCTCGCTGCAAATAGATCAACACATTTCGGCACGACACTAAATCGAGTCGCGAAAAGGGGGGATCGCCGAGCAAATTGTGAGGCGTGAAGACGACCATCTGGCGAATCTCCTTGCGGATACGATAGCCACCGCTCTCCTTTGTGAAGAAACGCTTGATCCGCTGCGGTGAAACATCCGAGGTGATGTCACCCGGATAAAAACCCTCGCGGGCTCGGCTTAAAGAACGCTCGTGCAAATCGCTCGCGAAGATCTGCACCCTCGGCGGCATTTCCAGTCGCGAGGCATATTCGAGCAACAGGATCGCTAACGAATAGGCCTCTTCCCCCGTCGCACAGCCGACGCTCCAAACACGAACCTCATCGCCCGATTGCTTGCCGTCAAATAGACTGGGAACGACCGTGTTTTCCAACCGATCATAAACCTCCGCGTCGCGGAAGAAGTTCGTCACGGTGATCAACAAATCATCGGCGAGTGCCTGCGCCTCGTCCGGTTCATTGCGGAGCCGAGCGAGGTAATCCCCCAACTCGCCGACTTGGCCGAGCTGCATCCGCCGCACGATCCGACGCAAAATCGTCGACCGTTTGTAACTCGTGAAATCACGACCGACACGGGCGCGAATCTGAGCGAAGATCTTTTGCAGCAACGCCGACTGATGATCGGTCAGTGCATCGCCGTTGACCGGTAATTGGACCTGCGGACGCGACTGCGCCAGCCTCAAAACCTCGGCCGGTATTTTCGCCAGCGGCAAGACGACGTCTGCCAGGCCCGTCGCCAAGGCACTTTGCGGCATCCCGTCGTATTCCGCGTCTTTGGGATCTTGAACCACCACGACCCCGCCGCATTCCTTGATCTCTTTGAGTCCCAAGGTGCCGTCACTGCCGGTGCCCGTCAGAATCACTGCGATCGAATCTCCGTCGTGCGTCTCGGCCAACGTGCGAAGGAAGTGATCGATGGGAGCCCGCTGAGCCCGCTCGGCCTCTAGTTCATCGAGCCGCAAATGCGTGTCGATCGCCGATAAATTGCGCCCCGGCGGGATGACATAAACTTGGTTGGGCTGCAGCGCGACGGTTTGACACACTTGCCGAACCGGGATCCGCACATCCGGCTGAAGGATCTCCGCCAAATGACTCTCGTGCGCCGGCGAAAGATGCATCACCACCACAAAGGCGATTCCCGAATCGACGGGGACATTCGCAAAGAACTTTCTCAACGCCCCCAACCCACCCGCGGACGTACCAATGCCCACAACGATGCAGCTTTCCGTTTTTTGGTCCGATTCCCTATCCTCGCAGTGCGTTGTTCGCGACACGGTGGTTCCTACTGCTCCCAAATTGTTTCACGCACGGTGCCATTCACGCCCCAGTGCATTCCTTCACCCTACCAACTGTCGACAACACTGTCGCTGAGGCGAGCATGCAAAAAAGATACCGCGCCCGCTAAGCACAAGACCGCAGACCCCGTCTGACAAGATTTCATGGCAGGATTCCGACGCTCCAAGGCAACTTGTTAACACGCAGAACCTGGGAACGAGGTTCATTCGCTATTCGACGCACCGGCATCGAATCGATCCGGTGAAAGACACTTACCGACGCAACCGCTTTATCTTTTCTTTGTCCCCTCATTCCGGCCCCAGATCACCGCGAAGGGGTCGTCGGCAATCTTGAATCAGCCCCCGCAGGCGATCGATCGCCAACCGGCTGATCGGTTGTTCATCAACGCTGGCTCGATCATCCGCGATCACGCGAATCAAGATCTTGTCGCGATTACGAAGTTGATTATTCATTTCACGAAAGTCGCCCGAGAAAGCCACCGGACGCGTCCTGAGCGACCTTGCGATCGAACGGTCGGTATGATGATGTCTTTCCGCTGTTCAAGCATGATGAAGATTCGCACGATGAAGATTCTTACGATGAAGATTCGATCGATCCTCGCGTTGGGGGTTCTCGCCGGCTTTCTGACTTTGGTCGATTCGATCGCGTCAGTCGCTGCGGAGCCGGTTCGAGACGGCCAGATGGCGGGATATCTGATCGCGCCGAACGAGAAGGTGCCGGGCGAATACGACTCGGGTTTCTCCGTTTACGTTTCCGCTTGGCCGCTTCTGGAGCACTATCCGGGTAGGCGTTTTCAAACGGGGCTGTTCGGGACATGGATGTACCCCGTTTATGATCCGCCCGTCGCACAACCGCTCCGTGCCGGCGTGTACACCGACATCGAAGGCGGGTTGGGCTGGTGGCGCGACACTCGTTTCGCCACCCCGACGCCCAAATTCATCATGGGCGGCGTGGATTTGAATTTTCGACGATGGGCGAACGGGCCGGGAGCCGGCAAAGGCCGCGACTGGGACCGGCCGGGCGGTAAATACGGGGTCGTGCAACTGAGCAACCGAGTGCTTTGGCCGCCCGACGGATTGAATCTGCAACAAGGGACCCGTGGCGAATGGTTCGGATACGGCTACCTGCCCTTGCCGTTGACGCCCGAGCAGGAATCGACGGCCGGTTCGCCCACTGCGACGGGCAATCGATGTTGGACCCTGTTTCTCAACAGCCAGAACTTTAAAGGACCGGTTGCTTTCTTCGCCCCCTATTTCTGGACCCAGGTGCTGAGCGAAAAGCCGGAACTTGAAGGCAAACTGTTGGACTCCGCCCCGACCAACCCGAATCGTGCCTTGCAGATGGAAACGCAATACATCCCGGCCAAAATCGCCAGCGCCGACGATGGTCGCACCTACGCGCGTGTCGCCACCACACGATTCCCGATCCGTCGTGACGGCACCACTCGCGTCGTCCAACAAATCCGATCTTACAAGGCGTCGGCGTTATGGGACGATGTCGCCCGATGGTTTACTGGGGGCGAGAGCGCCACCGGCAGGATCGATCCGAGAGCCTCGGTTTTGCATGGATTTACCGGAGGGGGTTCCGCCACTTGGAGAATCCACGACTTTCAAACGGCCAAGGAAGATCGCGTGATGGTGGACTGGAACGCGATCGCCGAGCCTTTTGTTTTTCAGCGGGACACGTTCGGTTATCGGTGGAAACACCGTTCAAGACCAAACCAGGGTTTGAAACCGCTCCCCGAGTTCTTTCGATTCACGGAAACGCGGGCCGGCGACAAACGCTGGGTCGCGATTGACCGTGCGGAAGTCCCACCGGAGACTCGATTACGCGACGTCAAATTTGAACCTTACCGACGCGAAGCCGTCGAGGCCTATGAGACGCCTGACCGTCAGGAATCGGTTTGGAAGACCCCCGGTCCGGTTGCCGGTCCTTTTGACGCTTACCCGGGCGACGGCAGCAAAGTCACGTACTCCTGGTACCGCTTCGCCGATCAGCCCGCGATGCTCAACGCGGACTTGAGCGACGGGCAGCGGGAATTGGTTCAACGACGCGTCGAGTTATTGCATCGTCATTGGAAGACGAATCGTCATTATTTGCCGCCTCCCAAGTCGGGAAGACTTGCCGAGATCGATTCGGCGTTGATCCTGACTCCGCCCGACGGGTTCGAAGTCGGCTTCGTGCCGATCGTCACGCGGCAGGAGGAAGTAAAATCGGAATTCGTGGAAGAATGAAACCGCATCGTCACGAGTCGGCGTGGCTTTCGTGGAGGATCCGAAACCGCTGTCGGAATTCCTGATGACGCGTCGCCGTCGGTGCGGTTCACGGCCGCGTTTGCCGACGACCGTCCAGCCAAGTCGAGAGGACTCGGGTCGACCGAACCTCGTCGGCATCACACGTCAGTAAATCGCGATCGATGACGATAAAATCCGCACGTTTTCCGAGTTCTAGCGATCCGATCTCCGATTCCATCCGCATCAGCCATGCGTTGTTGATCGTGTAGAAGCGAATCATTTGTTCTCGGGAGAGCGCCTGTTCGGGGTGTACCGGCTGGTCGTACCAGCGTGCCGCGCGTGTCAATGCGATCCACATGCCAAGAAACGGGTTGTACGGATTCACGCTCCGCAAGGAACCGATTTTCTGCATGTGGTCACTGCCGCCGCCGGCCACGACGCCTGCCTCCATCAAGCTTCGGAGCGGGATGAAGTATTCCAAGCGTTCGATGCCGAACTGCTGGACCAGGGTTCTGGCGTCCAGGTAAAGCCAGGCGGGTTGCAGGTCCACCCCCACGCCGATCCGCGCCGCGTCGGCAATGGCACGCTCGGTCATGAAGCTTGAATGGGTGATCGAGGAGTGAGTCGGGGCGACGGGCACGTCTTGGTTCACGCGATCGTAGACGCGAACCAAGGCTTCAACGGCCGCATCGCCTTGGCAGTGCGCTGTGAAGGCGAGTCCACGTCGGACGGAGGCGTCGACCATCTTTTCCAGCCGTTCGGTCTGGATGTACTGCATGCCGCGATAAAGAGGATCATCGATTCCGTAGATCGTGCTGACGCCCCACGGACGATTGAAAAAGGCGCTTCCGGTCAGCATCCCTCCGTCCTGAAAGCATTTCACGCCGACGACACGAAGGAGGGGATCGGGATTTTGAAACAGCGGATCTTTGGCGATCACGTCGAGTCGCTGTTCGATATCCTCCCGAGGATTCAAACTGCGGGACATGCCGATCCGAATGGTCAGTCTGCCGTCGCGAAGCAGTCGTCCGTATTGATTTCGGGCTGCATCGCTACAGTTGCGATCGATGACGGCGGTCAAGCCGCTGCGATTGTAATCATCGAACAATTCGATCAGACGCTCGTCGCGTGCCTCGGAAGCCAAGCCGGCTTGGCCCGTGTCCGGGACGGCTCGGATCACCGCCCCGATGTCGCGTAAGATGCCGTTGGGTTCCCCCGTCTGTGGATCCACCATCACGTTTTGCGGATGCTCCCCGGCGAATTCCTTGTCGATTCCGTTGCGTTTCAAAGCCAACGAATTCGCACTGCCATCGGGTCCGGTGCGAAACAGGACGGGATGATTCGGCGCGGCATCGTCCAATTCGTCCCGTGTCGGGTAACGCTGCTCACGCAGGCGAGTAATGAAAATTTGAGACAGCTTGATCCAATCGCCAGGTGGCACCACCGCGGCACGACGGCGAACGTAGCTCAACACATCCGCGATGGTGTCCATCTGTGGGATTTCATGATCGGCTTCGAACAGACTGGCACCGGTGGGATGCGTGTGCGAATCGATCAGTCCGGGAAGTACCATCCGCCCGTCCAAGTCGATCACTTCGGTACGTGGTCCGATCCATTCCCGCATTTGATCGTCATCGTCGCCAACGGCAACGATTCGTCGGTCACGGATCGCCATCGCCTGAACGACCCGGAAATCCGAATCGACCGTCACGATGCGGCCGCCGCGGAGTAGCGTGTCGGCGGGTTCGTCGGCGAAAGAGATCGCTGGCAATGAGGCGACCCAGCAGCAAACGACCCACGTCACGCATTGACAAACTGAACGTTTCACGATTTGACCTTTTGATTACGCGAGCAGTCCGGAAATCTCACCGGTGCTATCGGCGAAGGACTCGCTGTCGATTCCCAGACGGCGAAGGATTGTCAGATGCACGTCGGAGAACGGTGTTTTGTCGGTGAAGTCCAGCAGGCGGCCGTGATTCAAGCCCAACCCGGTGCCGCCCGCCATGACGATCGGGTAGTTGCGATTGTTGTGCGTGTTGCTGTTGCTGCTGCCGTACATCACGATCGTGTGATCCAACAGGTTTCCGTCGCCTTCGGGAGTTTCCTTCAACCGTTTCAGAAAATAGCACAGTTGCTCGGTGCGGAACTGGTCCCATCTTCCCAGCTTCTCGGCGCCGCCGGCTTTGTTCCAGCCGTGCGCCAGTCCGTGCATCTTGTCACCGAATCCCAACAGTTGCGGGAACTTGCCGGCGATGGACGTCGCCCCGTTCATGTTCCCCAACTGGTAGGTGGCGATTCGGCTGGAATCGGTTTGAAACGCCAAGAAGATCAAGTCATACATGGTCTTGATCCATTCGGCCGGGGCGTTGTCGTCCGCGTCGAGATGCAGCCCGGTCGCATTGACGTTCGGCTTGGGGACGTCCAACCATGCTTCGGAGCGTTGGACCCGCTGTTCGATCTGACGAACGGACGACAGGTATTCGTCGAATTTCACCCGATCCTGGTTGCTGAACTTGCCCCGGATGCTTTTGGAGTGATCCAGGACCAGGTCCAACATGCTGCGGGAATTGTTCAATTCCTGACGCAACGTTACCGCGGACCGATCGTCCACACCGAACAGTCGATTGAAAATCAGACGCGGCTGGTTGATCGCGGGGATGGGCCGACCGTTGGCGGCGAACGACAGCGTGCTGGAACGAGTGGCTTCGCCGACGCCGCCGTCGGTGGAGAAGGTGAGCGAGCGGAAACGAGTCTGCTTGCCGAGTTCGGCGGCCGCGATCTGGTCGACTGACACGGTGTTGCGTAATTGTCGCCCCTTCAACTCGGCCCCGGTCAGCCAAATGTCCGCCGTGTCGTGTCCGCCCATCGACCGGCCGTTGGGATGGGAAAGTCCACGCAGAATGCTGACGTCGTCCCGCAAAGGCTCCAAGGATTTCAAACTGTTGTTGAATTGAAAGTTACGACCTTCGCCACGGGGAAACCAAAGCCATTGGGTGGCCGATTCCGTCTTGTCCGACATGCTGACGCCGTAGGGAAAGTACACGGCGCAAAATCGCCGAGGACGCGACGAAACCGATCGTTCCTGCCCCATGCACTCGAGTAACGGCAGGGCGAGTGAGACGCCGAAGCCCTTGGCACCGATGTCGCGGAGAAAGGTTCGTCGATCGAGTCGGCTGGTTCGGACAATCGGCATCACTTCACCCTCTTATGGGTTGGCAAAAAAAATCACTTGGTCAGAAACGGCTCGCTGGTGACGATCGCTTGCACCAAATGATACAGTTCATAGTCATGGGCGATGAAATCTGTGGTCAGGTTTTCGACGGCTTCTTGGTCGGTCATCTCGAGGGAACGACCGACCGCGTAACTGAGAAGTTTGGACACCACCGCGCCGGCGAACTGGTCCCGCTTGGACTGCACGAGATAGTTCTTCAAGTCTTTCAGTCCGTCCACCTCGGAACCGTCCGGCAGAGTCGTTTGCGATTCGACCGGCTGTTCGATCCACTCGCTACCCTTCTTCTCGGTTTTCGAAACTCGCCGCCGGATGACGCTGCGGAAGCGACCGTCCGCCCCGAACTCCTCCAGAGCGATTCCCCAAGGATCGATGCCGCGGTGACAGTCGTTGCAGGAAGCGTCCTGGCGGTGAATTTCCAACTGTCGGCGGACGGGAAGCTGCGCGAACTCGGGATCTTGCGAATCCAGGCTGGGAACGTTCGGCGGCGGATCGGCCGGCGGGTCATTCAACAGGCGTTCTCGAATCCACACCGCCCGCTCGACGGGATGCGAGTCTTCGCCGGTGGAATTCCCGACTAGCAAACTCGCCTGCGCGAGCACGCCCCCGCGATCCGAGCCGGCGGGCAACTCCCTCCGTTGAAAACTCAATCCCCGCGGACCACTCAATCCGTAATGGCGTGCCAGGGGTCCGTTGAGCATGACAAAGTCTGAATCCAAAAAATTCAAAGCGCTCAACCGATGCTTCAGGATTTCGGCAAAGAAATGCTTGGGTTCCTCGCGCACGGAGGCTTTCAATCCGTCATTCCAGTGCGGATAAAACTCCGGATTGACCGCCACGCGATCGACACCGCCGACGTCCAACCATTGGTCGACGAACTGATCAACGAATTGCCACGACCGTTCGTCCCGCAGCATCCGGGCAGAAATTCGCATCAACGCGTCGCGGTCGGTCAGGATGCCTTGCCGCGCGGCATCCCGCAACGAGGCGTCGGGCATCGTGCTCCACAGGAAGTACGACAAACGCGACGCAATCTCCCATGAATTCAGATCCCGTTTTTGCTCACCCGTCGGTTCCATCAGGTACAGAAACTCGGGAGAGATCAACACCATCGCGAGTGTTTCGCGAATCGTCTCCTCCAACGTCGGCAGGTTTTTTCGGGCGCGGTCATAAAACGCCAGGTAAGGCCGGATTTCATCGATGCCGACGGGGCGGCGGAACGCGCGGAGCATGAAACGCCTGAGCACTTCGGTGACGTAAGCTCTTTCGTCATTTTCTCGCTGCGGCGAATCGAACAAAATGTCGGTGTGGTGTCGGGGCGGCCAGCTTTCAAACACAGGGCCGACGAATTCCACCGATTCGATTTGCAGCCTCGGCAGATCGGGTTCCTCCGGCCACACTTTGGCGGATTTCGGCTTCCCTTTTCCCTTCGCGGGCAACTCGATCGTGACCTTTTGTGGCAGGGGCGAACCGTCGTCATACAGGTTCGCGACCTTGATCAATAAACCCGGGAACTTGCTTTGTGTCCGCGATGGCAGGGGAAAGTCTTCCATGCGACCGCGAATCTCATAAGTCCGCGTCTCTTGCGAAGCCACCTCGAGGACACCGGCCACACGATGCGGCAATTGCGTGTCGGCTCGAAAACCCAAGGCGACTTGCATCAAAGGATAGCCGTGGCCTTCGGCCGGCAAGGCACGGGCCCGCACCCGTAACAAGAACTCACCTTGCTCCGGATAATCTTCTTTGATTCGAGTCAGAAAGATCTGTTTTCGCCCCAGCGTGTTCGAACGTCCGAGATTCTGGACGGTGCCGCCTCCGTTTTCCTTGCCCTCCTTGATGACGTGTCGGTACACGTTCGGAGCGGGCCCCAAGACGACCGCTTTGCCGAGTCCTCGACGGGCCGCTTGCAGATAGTATTCGAGTTGCAGCGCCGACATCCGCAACATGCTGCCGTTGTTCTTGAATCCGTCGGGTGAAAGGCTATCGGGAGGCAGATTTCCGGCGAAGTCGGTGTCGATTCCCAGCAGGTCTCGCATCGTGTTCTGATACTCGACGCGGTTCAGGCGACGTAGAACGGGACGACCACCGGTGCTGCGTTTCGCCTGGATCGCACGCGTCAGTCCCTTGGTCAGCGTGTCGACCAGCGCGCGACGATCCCGGCCGCTCGGCTGCGGTTCGTCCGCCGGTGGCATCTCGCCCCGTTGCAGGACGCCGAGAACATCGTGCCACGTTTCCGCCGCGGCCGAGTCATTCAACAGATCAAAACTCAGTTGATCCAAACGAAGATCGGCCTGCTGCGTTTCGGGGCCGTGACAGCGGAAACAGTGTCGGGACAAGAGCGGGGCCACGCTGTGTTCCCATGAACCCGATTCCGCCGAACCCGATTCGGCATGCGTCGTCCCGTGGAGCAGCGAGACGACCAGCCAGAGCGATACCCGAAAAGTCATCGCGGGAACCCACGTCCGGCATCGGCGAGATAGATCGCGGATCGTCTCAATCATGACTGGTCGCGGCAGGACGCTGAGGTGGGAAGGCGGGGAGGGGGGCGGATCCCGAGGACGGCACCCGCTCAAGAGACTCAAAAGCATGAGACTGGTAGCCGTACCGCCCGATTTTACGGGATCGCCTGTTCGTCCATCATTGCAGCCGACGACATTCAACGCAAATCATCGATTTGAGCTATCCTCTACTGTCCACCACCGAGGTCCCGGATTCGCCGCGAAAGGAAGTTCATGAAAACGCCGCTGACTTGTTTGTGCCTCGCCTTGGTCGCCGGAGCGTCCCTCACGTCGGCTCAAAATCGCGTCAAGACCGAAAAGACGAGGAAAACGCGTGGACCGGAGCGTTACGACGCCACGGTGCCGACGCCGACCTTTTCAGAAGTCCGATACGGCGACCATCCCCGCCACGTGCTTGACTTTTGGAAGGCGGATTCGGAGACCCCGACGCCTTTGGTCTTGGTGATTCACGGGGGCGGCTGGCAGAGCGGGTCCAAGGAACGGGTGCAGCGATTCGCCGACGTCAACGCACTTTTGGAAGCAGGGATCTCCGTGGCGGCCTGCAACTATCGTTACGTCAAGCAAGCGGTGGAGTCGGGCGTGGAACCGCCGGTCAAGGCACCCCTGCATGACGCCGCCCGCGCGTTGCAATTTCTCCGCAGCCGAGCCGGCCGGTGGAACATCGACGATTCGCGTGTGGGGGCGGCGGGCGGTTCCGCCGGAGCCTGTTCGAGCTTGTGGATTGCCTTTCACGACGACCTGGCCGAACCCGACAGCAACGACCCCGTGGCTCGGGAGTCGACCCGAATCACGTGCGCGGCGGTGACCGGCGCGCAGACGACACTGGATCCGAAGCAGATGAAAGAATGGACTCCCAACAGTCGCTACGGCGGCCACGCGTTCGGATTTGCCGACTTCGCCACGTTCCTGGACGGACGTGAAAAAATTCTGCCATTGCTTGCCGAATTTTCGCCTTACGCGCTGGTCACCGAGGATGATCCGGGCGTCTACTTAACGTATTCTCGTGCTCCGGCCTTGGGAGAGAACCAAAAGGATCCCACGCACACGGCGAACTTCGGCGTCAAGCTGCAGGAACACTGTGAAGCCGTGGGTGTGGAGTGTGAGTTGGCGTATCCAGGATCACCCGACGTCCGTCATGCGACACCGACGGAGTACCTCATCGCCACCCTGAAGGCGGAAACCGAATAGAAAGTGCGATCATCGATCGCTCTTCCAAGATTACATTTACGAAACACCAACCGTTTCGATTAACTCGGAACGATACCGACAAGTCGAAGCCATGCCCGAGAGGCTCTCCGTAACGATGCACCCGACACCCAGGAATTTTGATTCGATGGCCTTCCCGACCGACCCGAGTGCGACACGCCGGCTTGCCGGACCGTTCGCCTTGATCTGCTTGTTCTTTCTCAGCGCCACGACGCCGTCTGCACACGGAGATGACGGATTCGCATTCCAACCGGACGACGTGGTTGCCATCTTTGGCAACGGTCTCGCCGACCGCATGCAGCACGATCCGTGGGTGGAGACCGTGCTGCAAAGTCATTTGAAAGGTCTGAACGTTTCGATTCGAAACATGAGCGCTTCGGGCGACATGGTCGACAAACGTCCCCGCAACAAAGGCTTCACCAATGACACGGAATACTTGCGGCACGTCGACCCGACCGTGATCTTCATGATGTTCGGGTTCAACGAATCTTTTGCGGGGCCGCAGGGCGCACAAGCCTATCAAGACGACTTGGTCGACTTGGTGCGGAAGTACCGCGAGTCCCGAAAAAGCGACGGCGTGGATGTCCGTTTCGTCCTGTTCAGCCCGATCGCGTACGAAAAAAACGATGACCCGAATTTGCCCGACGGCGAAGAATTGAACAAGAACTTGTCGGCATTCGCGGAAGCGACGCGAAACGCGGCCGAGCAGGCCGATACGGCCTTCGTCGATTTGTACTCGCCGACGTCTCGACTTTTCGAATCCGTCAGCGAGCGGTTGACGTTGAACGGGATTCATCTCAACGCCAACGGTTACCGCGAATTGGCCGGCATCCTTTCGGAGTCTCTGCTGGGCAAACCGGCGCCACCGAGCGACAGCCTTGCCGACCTTTACGCCGCCGTGAAGGACAAGAACTGGCACTGGCACAACCGCTATCGCGCGACCGACGGAAACGACATCTGGGGGGGGCGATCCACCTTGACGTTCGTCGACGGCCAAACGAACGCTGAGGTCCTGAAGCACGAATTGGTGATGCTGGACGTCATGACCGCCAACCGCGACAAGGTGGTTTGGGCGACCGCAAATGGGAAAGACATCGTGGCCGACGACAGCAACGTACCGCCACCGGTCAAGGTCATCTCCAACGTCGGGGGTGGAAGCAAGAGCTCCAGCGCGGAGAAAGAGGGAAACCCGGATTACCTGAGTCCGGAAGAAAGCTTGGCGAAGATCAAAGTGCCCGAAGGCTACGAATTGAACGTCTTTGCGTCCGAAGCGATGTTTCCCGACTTTGCCAACCCGGTGCAGTTGCAAGTCGATGCCAAAGGCCGGCTCTGGGCGGCAAGTTGGAACACTTATCCGAAGTGGGAACCGCTCAAGGAGATGAACGACAGCCTGATGATCTTCGAGGACACCGATGGCGACGGGGTGGCCGACCGACGAAAGATCTTCGCGCATGTTCACAACCCGCTCGGCTTTGAATTCTGGGGCGGCGGCGTGTTGGTGACTTCCGGACCCGATCTGTGGTTTTTAAAAGACACCGACGGCGACGACAAAGCGGACGTGCGATTCCCCATTTTGCAAGGACTGGGAACGGCAGACACGCACCACGCGGCCAATAATTTGATCTTCGGGCCGGACGGTTGCATCTACTGGCAAAGTGGAATCTTTCTGGTCCACAACCACGAGATGCCCTGGACGCAAAACCTGAACACCGGCGGATCGGGGATGTACCGATTCGACCCGCGGACGTTCGTGATCACACCGCACGCCGCCAACTCGCCGAACCCTCACGGCACGAGCTTTGATTACTGGGGCTATCTCTACGCCAACGACGGCACGGGGGGCCGGTCTTATCAAGTGCGGCCCGAGGGAAACGGATTCAAAATGCATCCGCTCTTGGTCAAAGAGTTTCGTCCGGTGGCCGCCAATGCGATTCTGTCTTCGCAACATTTCCCCGACGAGATGCAGAATGATTTCTTGATCTGCAACACCATCGGATTCTTGGGCGTCAAACAGTACCACTTGGATCGGGAAGGCGAAGGACTGACGCGAGCGTTCGGCGAGGTGTGGGGGACGCCGGGCATCGAATTGTTGAACGGCGAGGACCGAAACTTTCGTCCGACCGATGCGATCGTCGGAGCAGACGGAGCGCTTTACGTCGCGGATTGGCACAACGCGATCATCGGCCACATGCAGCACAACATCCGCGACCCCAATCGTGATCACTCGCACGGTCGCATCTTTCGACTGACCGTCAAAGGAAGGCCGCTGCAAGAGCCGGTGGAGATCGATGGCCAGCCGATCGCGGATCTGCTTGAAAACCTGAAACATCCCGTCAACGGCGTGCGGCACCGGACACGCGTCGAACTGAGTGCCCGGGATTCCGACGCCGTGATCGCCGCGACTCGGCAGTGGATGAAGGACTTTGATCCCGACGATGAAGTCGAGGCTCATCACCTGCTCGAAGCGTTGTGGTTGCACCAACAACATCACCGGCGGAACGATCAACTGCTCGAGACGCTGCTAAATTCGCAGGTCGGGCACGCCGCGGTTGCCGCCAGGACCGCCAAGCACCTTTGGGACAACGTGGGCACGAAGGGGATCCAGGACTTTGCCGCGCCCCCGGCGTCGCACATCGTGAAGTACGACCTTCCTAAACACCTCTCGGCAGCGGACCGTCGTGTCTATGAGGAAGGTTCACAGATTTACCAGCGTGAATCGCACTGCGCGACCTGCCACCTGCCCCATGGCAATGGGGCCCCGAACGTGTATCCGCCTTTGGCCGGAAGCCCTTGGGTGCTCGGCAGCAAGGACCGACTGATCAAATTGTCTCTGCACGGATTGTGGGGGAAAATGACGGTACAAGGAAAGACGTACGATCCGGCCCGTGGCGTGCCTCCGATGACGGCCTTTCGCTCGCTGCTGAAAGACAAAGAATTGGCGTCGGTTTTGACGTTTGTCCGTAACACTTGGGGAAACCAAGCCTCCGCGATTACCGCCGACGAGGTCAAACGGATTCGCGAGGAAACGGCCGACCGTTCGACGTTCTGGAGCCCGAACGACTTGCTGTCCGAACATCCGCTGGAACCGGAATTTGCGTCCGAGGAGTCGGCAACCGAAGAGTTTTCCAACGAGGCGTTAGAGACCGAACTTCTGGCGGTCGACCCCGCCGAACTCGCGCGGGTCGCGTTCGCCGAGGGGAACTCGCGAAACGGCAATCGACTGTTCTATGAATCCGCCGCCGCCTGCTTCGCCTGTCACGATCCCGGTCGAGGCCTCCCGCGTTTGGGACCGGACCTGCGGGCACTGACGGGCGATCGAACTCCCGAGGAATTGGTCGACGCGCTGCTGCGTCCTTCGAAACGAATCGACAAAGAGTACGCGCAGGTCAACGTGCTGACAGTCGACGGACAGATCCTGACGGGCATTCGAGTCTCCGAGGACGACCAAGCAATGGTCCTTCGAAACCTCGCCCAGCCCGAGCCGATTCGCATCAAGCACGAGGACATCGAAGAAACGATCGAATCCGAAACGTCCTTGATGCCCGCGAACTTGGTTCGGACCCTGAAGGATCGCAAAGAGTTCAACGATCTGATGAAGTACGTTCTGGAAAATCAAAAACGCTGACCAGCGTCGACGATTCGGTCGGCTCGACTACGACAGTCTCGGTGCGACCTGTCGCATCGAGTGCACGTTGTCCGAGGAATGGAGCCCGCCACACGGCGTCGAACCGAACGCTACACGTGTGGGTGTGCTGCCTCTCTTGAAATTGGAAATCTGCCAATGGTGAGCTATTTTCACCTG
>CAYVRC010000121.1:0-17965 GCA_964453205.1 uncultured Pirellulaceae bacterium
TCAAGTCCGACGACGTCGAAGGTCGCACGAAGATCTACGAATCGATGGTCAAGGGAGAAAACACGCTGGAGGCCGGGACCCCCGCCTCGTTTGACGTGTTGACCAACGAGATCCGCGGGCTCGCCTTGAACATGCAACTCGAAAAACGACCGATTTAGGCCAGCGATTCGCCGATAGCGATTGGCTATCGGCATTTCCAAGCCGGACGGCCGTCATCGCGGCGTTCCGGCTTTACAGGTCGCGTCAATCGCGACCGACGCCCATCCGAATTGCCGTAACGCACCTTGCCGATTCCGTTCGTTCCGGCTGACCCCAACCACCTTCGCACCACCAAAAGCTAACGGCTCAACGCTCGCAGCTAGGAGCTCTTTCTCATGTCGACAGGCGAAACCAGCAACTACGATCGCATCAACGACTACGCTTCGGTCAAGATTTCTTTGGCTCGACCGCAGGACATCAAAAGCTGGTCGTTCGGCGAAGTCAAAAAACCTGAAACGATCAATTACCGGACTTACCGTCCCGAGAAAGACGGTCTGTTTTGCGAACGCATCTTCGGACCCGAAAAGGACTGGGAATGCGCCTGCGGCAAATACCGCGGGATGAAATACAAGGGCATGATCTGCGACCGCTGCGGCGTCAAGGTCACGCACAGCCGGGTCCGTCGTAAACGGATGGGCCACATCGAATTGGCCGCGCCGGTCGTCCACATCTGGTTCTTCAAGGCGATGCCGTCGCGACTGGGAAACCTGTTGGCGATGAAGACCAGCTCGTTGGAAAAGGTCATCTATTTCCAAGATTACGTCGTCATCGATCCGGGCGAAACCGAATTGGAAGCCCAGCAGTTGTTGACCGAAGAGGAATACCGCGCCGCGCGGACCCAGTACGGTCCCGGGACCTTCGAAGCCGACATGGGCGCCGAAGCGGTCCGCAAGCTTCTCAACAAGCTGGATTTGGTCACGCTGTCCGAACAGCTCCGGACCGACTTGGACGAAACGGGCAGCAAGCAAAAGAAAAAAGACCTGATCAACCGACTGAAGATCGTCGAATCGATTCGCGACAGCGACAACCGTCCCGAATGGATGGTTTTGGACGTGATCCCGGTCATCCCGCCGGACTTGCGTCCGTTGGTCCTGTTGGACAGCGGCAACTTCGCGACCAGCGACTTGAACGACTTGTATCGCCGGATCATCAACCGCAACAACCGGCTGCGAAAGTTGGTCGACTTGAACGCGCCCGAAGTCATCATTCGCAACGAAAAGCGAATGCTGCAACAGTCGGTCGACGCGCTGTTTGACAACAACCGCTGCAAACGACCGGTGCTGGGTTCGTCGAACCGGCCGTTGAAGTCGTTGACCGACATGATCAAGGGCAAGCAGGGACGTTTCCGAGAAAACCTGCTCGGCAAACGCGTCGATTACTCGGCGCGTAGCGTCATCGTGGTCGGCCCGCGTTTGAAGCTGCATCAGTGCGGATTGCCCAAGAAGATCGCGTTGGAACTGTACCAACCCTTCATCATCCGTCGCCTGAAAGAACTCGGCCACGCCGATACGATCAAGTCGGCCAAGAAGATGCTCGAGCGGAAGGACGAAGAGGTCTGGGACATCCTGGAGCAGGTGATCACCAATCACCCGGTGTTGCTCAACCGTGCCCCGACGCTGCACCGGATGGGCATTCAAGCTTTCGAACCCACTTTGGTCGAAGGCAACGCGATCCACCTGCACCCGCTGGTTTGCAAAGGCTTCAATGCGGACTTCGACGGCGACCAGATGGCCGTTCACCTGCCGCTTTCGATCGAAGCCCAAGTCGAAGCGCACACCTTGATGATGTCGACGAACAACGTGTTCGCGCCGTCCAACGGCAAGCCGATCATGTCGCCGTCGCAGGACATCGTCATGGGTTGCTATTACGCCACGGCGGAGATCGTCGGACGTCCCGGTGAAGGCATGACCTTTAGCGGGTACGCGGAAGTCGACATGGCGCTGGCGCAAGGCACGGTCGAACTGCACACCAAGATCAAAATGCGGTTGCCCAAGTTCCAACGTCTGAAAACGGACGACGACAGCGGAGTCTATGGGGAGATCATCGAAACCACGCCGGGGCGTGTTCGCTTCAACGAAATGCTGCCCGACGGCATGGACTTTTACAACAAAGCGATGCGGAGCGGCGATTTGGCCGGTTCGATCAGCGATTGCTATCAGCGGCTCGGACGGAAGGCGACCATTCACCTGCTCGACGACATGATGCAGATGGGTTTCCGTGAATCCACCCGCAGCGGTCTGTCCTTCGCGACCGATGACTTGGTCACCCCGGACACCAAAACACAGTTCATCAAGGACGCCGAAAAAGAGGTCATGAAGCACAAGAAGGCTTACGACCGCGGGCTGATGACGGGCAAGGAACGATACAACCAGGTTTTGGACGCTTGGACGCACGCCCGGGAAGCGATCACGACGGACATGATGTCGGCGATGGAAAACGACATTCGCGAAGGCGGCTGGTACATCAACCCCGTGTTCTTGATGTCCCACTCGGGTGCTCGGGGCGGTATCGAACAGATCCGCCAGCTCGCCGGGATGCGTGGTCTGATGGCCAAGCCGACCGGTGAAATCATCGAAACGCCCATCAAAGCGAACTTCCGCGAAGGCCTGTCGGTGCTGGAATACTTCAGCTCGACGCACGGGGCCCGCAAGGGATTGGCCGACACGGCACTGAAGACGGCCGACAGCGGATACCTGACCCGCAAGCTTGCCGACGTCGCGCAAAACGTCGTGATCACGATGGAAGACTGCGGGACCACCCAGGGGATCACCAAGGGTGTCGTTTACCGAGGCGAAAAGGTCGAACTGCGACTGGCCGACTCGATCAACGGCCGCGTCAGTCTGCAATCAATCGTCAACCCCGTGACCGACGAGGTCATCGTCAGCGACGGCCAAATGATCACGCCGGTGATCGCGCGAAAAATCGAAGCGATGGGCTTGGAAAAAATCCAAGTCCGCAGCCCGATGTGCTGCGACGCGCCCTTGGGGGTTTGTCGAACTTGTTACGGCATGGACATGTCCACCGGATCGCAAGTCGAAGAAGGCATGGCGGTCGGCATCATCGCCGCCCAGTCGATCGGTGAACCCGGCACGCAGTTGACCATGCGGACCTTCCACATCGGCGGATCGGTCAGCAAGCAGGTCGAGGAATCCGACATCAAGAGCAAACGAAATGGTCGGGTCCGTCTGACACGGATGCGTGTGGTGACCAACGCCGATGGCCGCGACATCGTGCTGACGCGGAACGGCGAAATCATGTTGGTCGATGACCGCGATCGCGAAATCGAAAGCTACGAAGTCCCCACCGGGGCGACCTTGATGATCAAGGAAGGCGACTCGGTCAAAGAAGGCCAAGTTTTGTGCGAGTGGAACCCCTACGCGATTCCGATTTTGTCAGAAGTCGAAGGCAAGATTCGCTTCGAAGACGTCGTCGAAGGCGAAACCATGCGGGTCGAACGCGAAGCGTCCGGCAACATGCGGATGATGATCGTCGACCACAAGGGAGACCTGCACCCGCAAATGGTCATCGAGGACGCCGACGGCAAACCGTTGGACGTCCAGTACTTGCCCGAACGGGCCAGCATCAGCGTCAAGGAAGGTGCCTCGGTCACACCGGGAACGATCCTTGCCGAAATGCCGCGGGAAGGCGGCGGTGTCCACGACATCACCGGCGGTCTGCCGCGAGTCACCGAGATTTTCGAAGCTCGTAAGCCCAAGGACCCGGCCGTCATCGCCGAAGTCGACGGCGAAGTCGAAATCTTGACCGAACGTAAACGCGGCAAGCGGACCATCATCGTCCGCAGCGAATCCGGCATCGAACGCGAGCACCTGGTGCCCCACGGCAAACACTTCTTGGTCCACACCGGCGACATCGTCAAAGCGGGCCAAGCGTTGGTCGACGGACCACTCGTTCCCCACGACATCCTGCGTGTCAGTGGCGAAGAAGCCGTGCAACAATACCTGCTGCACGAAATCCAACAGGTCTATCAATCGCAGCGAGTCGAGATCAACGACAAGCACGCCGAGATCATCATCGCTCGCATGCTGCGAAAGGTGAAAATCGAAACCCCCGGCGACACCAACTTGTTGCCCGGCTTGGTGATGGACCGGTTCCAGTTCCGTCAGGCCAATCAAAAATTGGCCACCTGCGTGAAGATCAAAGATCCCGGCGACAGCGATTTTACCGAGGGTGCGATCTTGCCAAAGGAAGTCTTCGAACAGACCAACGCGGAAATCGAAGCACTCGGCGGCACGCCGGCCAAGGGCAAGCGTCCCAAGAGTGCCACGGCGTCGACCCAGCTGTTGGGGATCACCAAAGCCGCCGTCCAGTCGGACAGCTTCATCAGCGCCGCGTCGTTCCAAGAAACCACCAAGGTGTTGACCGAAGCGGCCCTGGCCGGCAAGGTCGACAAACTGGTCGGCCTGAAGGAAAACGTCATCCTGGGGCACTTGATCCCGGCGGGAACCGGTTTCCGCTTGTTCCAAGAATCCGAAGTGAATTACCGACGCGAAGCTCTGGAGGAACTGGCCAACGCGCCAGCGCAGATGATGGAAGAAAGCTTCCCGCTGCTGAGCGAGGCGGTGCCTTCCTCGGAGACAGAAGCTTCGCCGAGCGACGAATCGCCGGCCACGACGCCCGGCGAAACCTTGGACACCCACAGCGGCGGCCAAGACTGATTGCCGAAACCCCGATCACCTTCCCGCTCCGACAAGCCGTCACCCATGCTCACGCCCACACCCGATTCCGATCCGCAGCTCGCCGGATTGTGTTTGGTCGGCGGCGGCCAGATGGGGCGGGCCATGATGGGCGGGATGATCGCGGCCGGTCGTCTGACCGAGCAAGACCTGACGGTCGTCGAACCGGCGTCGGCGTCCCGGGATTGGTGGGAACAACGGCACCCCGGTGCCCGGCTGATCGACGATCTCGGTGAACTGAGTGAGTCGTCCTCAGTTACCGTTCCCGAGGTCTTCGTTCTGGCCGTCAAGCCGAACATCGTCCCGGTGGTCGCCCGCCAGGCCGACGGCTTTTGGGACGGCAAGTTGGTCGTGTCGATCGCCGCGGGCGTCACTTTGGCTTCCCTGGCCTCTTGGATCGGTCATGACCGCGTCGTTCGCGTGATGCCGAACACGCCGAGTTTGGTCGGCCAGGGTGCCAGTGCCTTCTGCACGGCCGCTGGTACCACGGCGGCGGATCGCAAACGTGTCGAATCCGTTTTGTCGTCGGTCGGCTTGTGTGAGCACGTCGAAGAAAAACAGATCGACGCCGTCACGGGGCTCAGCGGATCCGGACCGGCGTACGTCTTTACGATCATCGAAGGCTTGGCCGATGGCGGCGTCTTGGCCGGTCTGCCCCGCGACCTGGCCATGCGTCTGGCGACTCAGACCGTTCTGGGTGCCGCGACCATGGTCGGGCAAACCGGCCTGCACCCGGGCGAATTGAAGGACGCCGTGGCCAGTCCCGCCGGCACCACGATCGTCGGCTTGAACGTTTTGGAAAAGAACGCCCTCCGCGCCACGATGGCCGATGCCGTTGCCGCGGCAGCCGAGCGCAGTCGGCAACTCGGGTAAACCGCCCGGCCGGGCGACCGCTTGCGGCGTGAGGCCACGGAAGACGAGCGGCCGGGTTTCCCCACCCCGGGGTCCACCGGGGACGCGGAAACCGAGAACGAGACGCACCGGTGCGACTCGCTGTACAATGCGTCCACGCTCAGTCAGATCGAATCGAACATTGGATGAGGAAATTGACGTGAATCGGGTTCCCTTTGCTCGTCGGACAGCAGTTTTGCTTGCCGCCGTGTCTTTGATTTACATTTCCGACCGGGCTTTCGCCGACGAGCGTCCCAACATCGTTTGGATCATTCCCGACGACATGTCGGCGAACTTTTCTTGTTACGGCGAAACGGCGATCGAAACGCCGAACGTCGACCGGCTTGCCGAGCGCGGCGTCAAGTTCACCAACGCCTTCGTGACCGCGCCGGTTTGTTCGACTTGTCGATCCGCATTCATCACCGGCATGTATCAAACCAGCATCGGCGCGCATCATCACCGCAGCGGCCGTGGCGAACTGCAGATTCGTCTGCCCGACGGCGTCGGAATGGTTCCCGAGCTGTTTCAGGATGCCGGCTATCACACGTCGATCAGCGGTTGGCCGCCCAACGGCAGGCTCGGCAAGACCGATTACAACTTTCAGTGGGATCCCGCGGTCTATGATTCGACCGATTGGGCCGACCGAGAGGACGGTCAGCCGTTCTTCGCGCAGATCCAGACTCCCGGCGGCAAAATGCGGGGCAAAGACGCCTCCGGCTGGGAAAAGATCGGTCGCCGGGCCGAAGCCGAATTCGGCGGCCGCACTCCGGACGAAGCGGTCACGCTGCCGCCCTATTATCCCGATCACCCTGACATCGTCCGAGACTGGGCGGCCTATTTGGATTCCGTCCGTTTGACCGACGTCATGGTCGGCGAAGTCGTCGCGCGACTGGAAAAGGAGGGCCTGCGGGACAACACGCTGATCCTGTTCATGACCGACCACGGCATCAGTCATGCCCGGGGCAAACAGTTTTTGTACGACGAGGGCATTCACGTTCCTTTGGTCATCGCGGGGCCCGGCATCGATCCGGGGACCGTTCGCGACGACGTCGTCGAACACATCGACATCGCCGCGTTGTCGTTGGCCGCCGCGGGCATTCCGATCCCGACCGCCATGCAAGCCCGTGACGTCTTGGCGAAAGACTACGTCGCTCGCGAAGCGGCCTTTTCGGCCCGAGACCGTTGCGACGAAACGGTCGACCACCTCCGCTCGGTGCGGACGAAAGACTTCAAATACATTCGTAATTTTTTGCCCGACCGCCCACACCTTCAGCCGTGTGCTTACAAGGATGCGAAGGCGATCTTGATCGCTTTGCGACAATCGCATCGCCGCGGGACGCTGGACGCCGTCCAGGAGCAACTGTTCCGCGCGACACGCCCGGCGGAGGAACTGTACGACCTGAAAGCCGATCCCCACGAGATCAATAACTTGGCGAACGATCCCGCAATGTCCGATAAACTTGCCGAACTGCGGGGTCGCTTGGATGCTTGGATGGAAGACACGAACGACCTGGGCCGGACGCCCGAGTCCGACGCGATGTACGACAGCGACATGGCCGTTTATTTGCAATCGCTCAAACGACGGCAAAACGCCGAGCATCTCAAGACGATCGAAGACAACATCGCGTTGATGAAGCAATGGGCGTCCGAAGGCAAATAGGCCGCGGGCAGAGGACGTGACAAAGGCAACGACCTGATTTCCCGCTGCGGGCTACCCGCGTAAAAAAACCGGCTCGGTTTCGGTCGACGATGCGGCGTCGTACCGATAGCCTTCTTCTGCGAACCGCGTCAGCTTCCGGGTTGTTTTGACCCGTTGCTTCATCACCCATGCGGCCATCACTCCGCGAGCCTGTTTGGCAAAGAACGTGATCATTTTGTATTTGCCGTTTTTCATGTCCTTGAACGCCGGCGTGATCACCGGACAATTCAATGTCTCGGCACGGACACTGCGGAAATACTCTTGAGACGCCAAATTCAACAAGAACTTTGACTTCGTCACTTGCAACTGCGCCGCGATTCGGTCGGTGATCCGCTGGCCCCAGAATTGATAAAGGTCTTTCCCGCGTTCGGTCTTCAGCAGGGTGCCCATTTCTAAGCGGTACGGCAACATGCGATCGAGCGGCCGCAACACCCCGTAGAGTCCCGACAGGATTCGCAAATGATCCTGCGCGTACAGCAATTGTTTTTCGGTCAGTTCGGTGGCTTTGAATCCTTGATAGACGTCGCCTTGAAAAGCGAACAGGGCCGGTCGGGAACCGTTGTCGGCGTTGGGCTTTTCCCAATCTTGAAATCGTTGGACGTTCAGCTCCGCCAGTTTTTCGCTGACGTGCATCAGCTCGCGAAGCTTGGTCGGCGAGTAGGTTTTGAGGACTTCGGCCAATTCGGCGGCGTCATCGAGCAATGCCGCATCGGAGGCTTTCTTGACCTCGAGAGGAGATTCAAAGTCCAGCGTTTTCGCCGGTGACAGAAGGGTCAGCATGGTGCAATCGACAGGGGGGAGGTTCAAGCGAACGGTTTGGCGTCCACGTCGCCGGGTTAAACTTTCCCACAGACCGCCGCGAAACCCAACAGGTCACCGCGATCCAAGCAAAAATCCTGCAACAATTTGCGAGCGGCGGGCCGATCCGCCTCGGGCACTTCGCCGAGGTGTTGCAGGAGACTGCCGAAGTAGTGCTGTGTCGGGACGTCCGCGGGCATCAACTCGATCATCTCCCGGATCGCCTGCATCGGTTGTCCGGACCGAGCCAACAATTCGGTGTAGGTTTCGATGGCCCCGGTTCCCGCGACCAGTGGATCGACGTTGTGGGCCTTGCGTCGGAAAAGCTGGAGTCCGTCGGACACGTCCTGCCCCAACAAGACTCGGTAAAACGCCGCGTAGGCCGGGTAGAAATCGACGAAGGGTTCTTCGCCGGGGTATTGAAACTGGTGATGCAGACGGTGGCCGTAAGCGGTCAAGTCGGACGCTTTTTGCAAATCCGCCGGATCGGTCAGCACGCCGGCGATGCGAACGGTCGACGCCAGGTGTGTGGTGTCCAGGTGATAGCCGCCCTCGGACAAGATCCAGGGGCGTGTCTGGACGACTTGGCCCAGCGATTCGTCGTCCGCGATCGGCGTCTTTTGTGCCGGAGCATCTCGCGACGCGACGTCTTGTTTGACCAGGGAAAACAGTTCGTCGTAAAAATGGTTCAGCAAGACGGACGCGGCGGCTTGGCGATCCGACAGCGAGAATTGACTGATCGTTTGTTCGTACAGCGTGATGCTGTTGCACGTGCCTTGTTGATCGATGACGGCGGCGTAGCCACGTCCCACGTCGATCGCTTCATGAACCAAGACTTGGATCATGGCATCGTAATTTTCCTCATCGATGGGAATGTCGGCCAACAATTTCCGGACCATCGCGCGGTCCCCGACCGGCCGCAGGTACATCCAACCTTCCAGGACACGACCTTGGCGAATCATCATCGCGCCGGCTTCGCGACAGCCTTGCAACAACCCGTCTTCCAGTTGACGTTCGATCGCCGGTGACAGGGTGTCTTCGTCGGCCGACGCGACAGCGGGCAGGCCCAGCGCCAGTCGTGTCGACATCTTCATCGCTTCGAACAACTCGACGGGCATCCCGGCGGCGCGGTAATGCGCCAGCAATTGACGCACGACCTCCGCCGGCGATTCACGTCGTTCGAGCAGTTGGGCGTGGAGTGCGTCCGCGGTGGTCGTCATGGTCATCGGGCCGTTAGGAGTTCGATCGTTTCGCGCGATAGAGGGCGTTTCCGTCATGATGGTCATGACGAAGGTCGGGTCAACCGCCCGCGGTTGCGGAAAGCTCTTTCTCGGCTTGACGAAGCGCGTTTTGGTAGTGTTTCCCGCTGCCGGTCAAACCCAGCGAGGTCGCGGTTTCGCAAAGCAATCGGAGACCCGCGACGCGAATTTTCAGAGGTGCGGGAATCTCGCGACGCATCGCCGCGGCCCTCAGGGATTTCATCGCCTCGGCGGGTCGACCGAGCGCCAGTTCGCAGCGTCCTTTCATCAAAAACGCTTGCGGCGAAAACCGGTCGCTCGTGGTCGCCGGCCCGACGTCCAGGATCGCTTGCTCATAACTTCCGTCGTCGAACAAGGCTTCCGCCATCACGACACGGAGCTGGTCCAGCGACGGGTCGCGGCGCAAGCGGGCGGAGCAGACTTCGATGCGTTGTTTGATCCAATCTTGCTGGCTGCGTTCGAGTTGTTCGTCGGCTTCGGCCGAGTTGACGCGACTGGCCAGATCGTTGGCTTCACGAAACTGTTGCAGCGAACGCGCCAACAAGGCTTCTTCGAATTGCCACAAGACCTCGGTGTTTCCGGGGAAGATGCTGCACGCTTGCTGAAGCACGCGTTTGGCTTCCAGCGGACGATGTTCGTCGCGATAGAGCTGCGCGAGTTCCAAAAACAACGCTGGGTCATCGGGTCGGGCGCGCAAGGCGTGCTCCAACTCCTGGCGTCGCTGGAGCTGCAGCTTTGGCGCAACGTCGACCTTGCCGGGCTGAGGATCCGGAAGTTTGCGTTGCAGGTGTTCGTCAGCCTCTTCCATGGACAAGAAAAGCCTTCTGCGAGACGGTGTCGACACCCCCACTATGAACGTCGGGGCGGTGCGACGCAACGTCGATCGGCTCAGGCGACGCCCTGGTAAAGCTGTTTGACGCGATCGACGTCCAGCGGCACGGGGTTGAACGTGCCGGTCCACTGCTGCATCGCTTCGGCGGAAAACAAGTCGATGTCTTCGCTGGGGATGGCAAGTTCGTTCAGCCGCGTGGCCAGCCCGGCCTGTCGCACCCAGTCGGCGACCATGTCGGCCAAGCGATCCGCCGCTCGGTCGTGGGCACCGTCGCCGCCGGGAAAGGGTTCCTCCGGGTCGACGGTCTCTTGCAACAGTTCGGCGTACCAGTGCGAATGCTGAACACCGTTCATGCGGATCACCGCGGGCAACATCAATCCGACCGCTTGGCCGTGCGGGATGCCGTGCCGGGCCGTCAAAGGATTCGCCGTCGCGTGGGCCGCGCCCAACATCGACGTTTCGATGGCCATGCCCGCGAAACTGGCGCCGAGCTGCATCTCGCTGCGTGCGTCCAAGTCGTTCGGATCGGCCAAGACTTTGGGAAAGCCTTTGGCCAACAATCCGAACGCCCGTTTGCTGTAGGTCACCGACATCGGATTGCGGCGGATCGTGACGTAAGTTTCGATCGCGTGCGAGATCGCATCGATGCCGGTTAGCGCGGTCACCGACGCGGGCTGCGTCAGGGTCAGTCGCGGATCAAGGATCGCGACGCGGAACGCGGCACGCGGATCACCACAAGGCATTTTGGTCTTGGTTTCCGCGTCGCTGATCAAGGCAAACGACTGGGCTTCGCTGCCGGTGCCGGCCGTCGTCGGAATGGCGATCATCGGCAACAAATCGGTCGTCGCTTTTCCGACACCGGCGTAGTCGTGGATCGTGCCGCCGCAGCAGTAGACAAAATTGATGCCTTTGCAACAGTCCATGCTGCTGCCGCCGCCCAGCCCGACCAGCAGGTCGGGTTTGAAATCCGCGGCACAACGAACCCCCGCGTCGACCATCGCCGAGGTCGGGTTTTCGGCAAAGTCATGGAACGAGGACGTTTCCAATCCGCCGGCTTGCAACAAACGGATCGCGTGGGCGAAGTGACCGGCGTCGATCAATCCCGCGTCGCTGACGACCAGGACGCGGCGAATCGGATGGTGATGTTCCCGGCCGATCTGTTTCGCGATGTCACCCAAGCGATCCAGGGTGTCGGTCCCGAAAACGAATCGCGTGCGGGGCTGGATGTCGAATGGCTGCATGAAGGATTTGATCAAAGAGAACGGAACGACGGGGGATCACCAATTCTGGTCTGGTTCGCCGAGCACCAGTTTCCACACACACGCAAAAATCAACAACACGGCCAGCGTCGCCGCGATCGGCAGCCGGACCCGAACCGATTTGGCGGAAATCGGTGCGTCCACGACGGCCAAAATGGCGGGCGAAAACAAACCGATCCCGTACAGCCAAGCCGGGTGATCCTCCCAGGTATAAAACCGCGCCGTCGTCGTCATCGTCGCGATCATCACGCTCCCTGGATAGATCACGGTAAACAAAGCCGCCGGCACCTTGGCGAATCGATCCCAAAGGGTCATCACGACCAAGCACGCGAAGGTCGCGGCGATGCCCGACACGGTGAACTCGGCCGGGGCCGCATAACTCAATGCCCCCAGCAACGCCGGGACCGCCATTCCGGCCAGCAAAACCAGCAAACACCATCGCGACGCGCCGCTCCGAGCGAACCGCTCCAGGCCCCACGCGTTGGCCAAGCACGACGCGACCACCAGGGCCGCCCAAGGGCGATGAAGCGGCAGCAGATCTTGCCAGCCGTCGCCGCCGGGGAGCACCGCATAAGCGGCGACCGCCGCCAGAATCCCCGCCGTCCAACAACGGGACGTGCCGGACCGCCAACCGCACCGGGTGGTGACCGCCAGCGTTAATCCGAAAACCGTCATCGGCCACAGCGTCTGCTGCCAGGCTTCGCCGTCGGTGATCGCCGCGATCCAGCCGCGCTGGTCACCGGCCCACTGACGCACCGCCAGCGACGCGGCCACGGCGACGCACCAGCCGGCGACCGTGATCGTGCCGCCGCGGGAATCGCGAAAAATATCCGCGGTGTCGACGAGTTCGGCATCGATCGGCTGCGAGGACGTGACCGATTCGTTTGACGATCGACGCGCGAACACCGCAGCGATGAACGCCGCCACGCCCGCGATCACCGCGGGCATCACCAAACACGTCAGAACGACTTCGGTCGTGAAAGACACGATTCGCTTACTGCTTGAAAACGAGCGTCGCCCTGATCGCGACGTCGTTGTCGACCCGGCCTTGGCCGTACGTCATGCCCCACCGGGTGCGGTCGATCTTGAAGTCGCTGGTCAGTTTGACGAGCGATCCGTCGACGACACAGGTCAGCGGCATCTCGACTTCTTGAGTCTTCCCGAGCATCGTCATCTTGGCTTTCATGATGCCTTGATTCCGTTCCTTACCCGGCTTCATTTCGATCGATTCGAACTTGATTTTCGGAAACTTTCGCACGTCAAAGAAATCGGGGTTCTTCAAATGATTCGTCAGCTTCTCGTTGTCCGACCACAGACTGGTGGTGTCGATTTCGATGACCAGCGAGCCGTCCAGAGGATTGGAGGGGTTGATGTCGGCGACAGCGTCGAACTTCTTGAATCCCCCGTCGTGTTTGCCGTCGGGCTTCGTGCCGGTGAAATCGATCTTGGATTGATCGGCGGCCAACTCCAGACCCTCCGCCGAAGCGGCACCGGCCGTCAAAGCCATCAGCAGACCGGTCGCAAGCAGAAATCGGTGAACCATCATTTGCACTCTTGTTGTGGGAATCGAAATCGGGCCGATCACGGACGCGACCGGCCACCGTCGGTCCGCCCAGTTTAACGCGCCGGCAAGCGTCCCGGGATGCGACTCACTGGCAATCGCAGAGTCTCACTGGCAATCGCAGAGTCACTGCCAATCGCAAAGCGAATCGATGTAGTCCGCCGTGCCGTCACGGTTCCAGGCGTCCAGCTGGTCCTGGGATTTCAGTTGTCTGCCCCGTCGCATTTCCGTCGCGAAATAGCCGCACCGGACGTCGGGCAGGGTGGTCATGTCCCCCCACAACTTTTCGAACTGGGCGACCGGGAAAACGTCTTCTTGGCCGTGCCCCCATCGTTTCTTCACGTCTTTCAGCGTGATGTAGGTGGGCAACCGGGCGGCGACTTTTCGGATCGCGGCATCGATTCGTCCCCGGTCACTCAAGTCCTCGCGTCGCAGTCCGAACCAAGTCAGCAGCGGATCGATCGCGATCCACGTGGTCATCGAATTGTAGAACGTCAATCCGAATTCGGCTTCCTCGTCGGGCATCGCCAAGCCTTCGACCAGACGCGGTCGACCGTTGATCCGCGCCAAGCCGCCGCCACGATCTTCCAAACGCCGCGTGATGACTTCAAAGTTCAACGTGTTGCCGCTGTCGATGTGTCGGCCCAACAATCCGGCGTCGACGCTGGCGCCCAGCGTGTCGATGTTGTGCAACATCAGGTGCTTCAGGGCCGGTTGCCGGGCGATCATCTCGGCAAGCACGCCGCTGCGCAAAAGGTTCGGGACTTCGTACCAGTGCCCGACCGGGTGCATGCACTGGCTGGGCAGATTGTCGGTGTAGTCGGAGCCTTCGCCGCTGCCGCGGGCCCAATCGGTCAGGGCGGCTCGCGCACTTTCACGAACTTTTTGTTGTTGTTCGTCCAAGACTTGTTGCGACATCTCTTCCCACATGAATCGCAAGTCGCGGACCATCGGGATCATCCGCAGCCCGACGCTGCGGCCGGTCGAGACGTACAAGTCGCCGGTAAATCCGAAACGGTCGTGCCGCTCCATCGCGTCGCGGATCGCCGCATCGGTCAACCAACTGGTCGTCACGACGTGGGGAATTCGGCCGCCGTGCTGATTGGTCACCGCTCGGTTTTTCGCCAAGTGGACTTCCAAGAAATTTCGGTGTCGGCCGGCAAAGCGATGGAAGGGATGAAGCGCTTTGCAGACGCCCGCCCCCTGTGTCCAGCGGCTTCCCACGCCGGCGGCCAAGGTGACCACGCCGACTTCGCCGTCGGCGATCGATCGGCGGCCTTGTCGGGCCAGCGGCGGATCGACCCCGCCGCGAACGTCGATGACGTCTTCTTCACGCACGTCTTCGATCGACGTGTTGACGCTCAACCGATTCTGGGAAAGCCCGAAGCGACCGCTCCGCAAGTCGGCGCGGATTTGTTCGTGTTGTTCGCGGTCAAACCCGGTCGCCTTCAATGATTCCGTCAAGCTGTGCGTGTTCTGATCGGCCGACGACTGGTCCGGCAACAGACTTTTCAGAAGCCGTTGCACGTCGGCCGAACCTTGGCGACCGGATTCCCCCGGCCCCGACGCGGCACCGGAATCCTGGAACGATCGGCCGACCTGGCGAAGCTCCTGCCGCGTGACGTCGGACAACTCGCGGGCCGGTCGTCTCAGCACATCGGGCAAAACAAGTTCGTAGTATCGGCCCGGCAACATCGCTTCGCCGCCGCGACGCAGCGTGGCGGCGGTTCCGTCATCGTTGATCGTGAAATCGTAAACGACCGGATCCATCGCAAAGGGCAACGCGGTTTGCAATTCGCGTTTGATCCGCACCATCGTGACGCCCAGCCAAGTCTGGGCGGCGGATTTGATTTGCGGATCGAAGATGAATCCCATGCCGCCGCCGGACATGCCGCCGAGCATCCAGAATCCCCAGAACTGATCCTTGTATCGGCTGCGACACTCCGCGATCAAGCGATCGGTAAAGCGATTGGTCGCCCAGGGGATGATGGCCTGCAGCGGGCCTTCGAAGTTGCGTGTCGTCGCGTCGCCGACGGCGCGGATGTCGCCGGCACGAAGCGCCGCGACCACTTCGTCGTAGATCGTCATGGCCTGTTGCCGGGCCGACCACTCGGCGTCGCCGCGAAGCAGGTAATGCTCGGTGACCATCTCCAAAATCGGCCCGACATTTTGGGCCATGCCGCCGTGAACGATGACCAAGGCGTCCTGCAGTTTTTTTCGCGTCTGGGCGGAGACGTCTTCGTCACCGAGGACCTGATGGGTCGGCATCAATCGTCCCCGGCTGATGCCGTATTCCGGATCGTCGGGGCCGGCCGCGGCGCCGCAGATCAGCTTGATGCCCGGCCAGACGCCGCCGGAATCTTGCCAGCCGCCGCCGCTGCCGCCGATCCATTCGCCCAGGATCGCTCGCGCGGCGACCAAGCGTCGATCGGTTTCGTCCAACATCCCGGTCAGTTTTCGCACTTGGCCGGTCGCCCGCATCAGGATCGAAATCAGCGAGCCGAGCAGGTTCGTCGACACCGCCAGTCGCGATCCCTTGGGGATGTCGTTGATCTTGCTGACCAGTTCAAAGCCGCGCGGCTTGCCGTCGGGACCCAGGCCGATCATTCGCGTCAACAGGCCTTCCAACGACTCGCGGCAGCCCTCCAAACCCGGCGGAACCACGCCCGCGGCGATCACGGCGGCCTTCAACAAGCCCAGATAATCGCGAGCAAAATCGAACATCTCGCCGATCGACGTGACTTCCGTCGTGGCGTTCAAGTCCACGCTGACCAAACGGATCACGGGCCGGTCGATGATGCGAAAGTACGTTTCGATCGGCGGCTTCGTTTCCGCGTCGCGTCCCCGCACGCCCAGGTCGACCGAGACGTTCAAGACACGGGCACCCTCGGGATAATCCATCCCCAAAAAAAAGATGTCACTCCAGGCCGAATGCGAAAAATCCATCCGCACCGCGGTCGTCTCACACAGCAACGGCGGCAATCCCGATTCGGGATCGAATTCGACAAGCGGTGGCGTGATTCGCAGCGGATGATCGGCGGGATGACCGAGGCGAAACATCCATTGGTTGCCACGCACGGTGCGGACGCTTTGGCGGACCTGATCGGCCAAGGTTTGAAAGCCCAAGCGGTGATAACTTTCGGCCAGGGCGCTGCACAATCCGTCGCTGACGCCACCGACCCGCTGCTCGGCCAGGAAAACGTCGATCGCTTCCAAGAATCGTCGGCCCAGCAAGTGTTCGTAGCCCTCGAAAGGGATGCGGCCGCTTTGCGAAGCGGTCAACCGGGCCGGCAAAAGGTAACGGTGCAGGGCGGCGAGGAAAAACAACGCGCGGACGCGGTGATACAAGTTCGTTTCGCGGCGTCGAAATTGATCGAGCGCTTCGGTCGCAAGCAACAGTTCGTCGGCGTCCATGTCGCCGCAGACGCTGTCCAGCGACTGGTTGCGGATCTCGTCCCGATCCGACGTGATGATCTGAATCAATCGGTGCATGGTTCAGCTCCGCTGATCCGGTGCAACGGCTTGTCCGTCGCTGACGCCGGCGTCCGTCGGCCGGCCGACGCCGCCGGGCCGAAGCGCCATCAGTTCGACCAGTTCGGTCAAGATCTGGTCGCGATCCTTTCCCGACAGCCCGATCGCCAGCTGGGCCACCAACAGGCCGTACTTGATGCCGATGTTGTATCGCATGCCCTGCGTCTGATAAGCCAGATATCGGCTTCGCGAGGGCAGTTTGGCGAGGGCGTCGGAAAGCGTCGCCGGCGAACCGTCGCGGGTTGCTTCCGCCACGACTTCGTCGATCGCATCGGTGGCCTCTCGGGTCAACACGTGCATCCCGAAAAACCCAAGATAGTGTCCGCTCCGCAGCCCCGCGGTGACCAACTCTTGTTCGGCCAGAGTCGGTGTGGGTTTCTCGACGACTCGGCTGACTTCATACAGGTTTTCCGATCGCGGGACGTGGGTGCCCGCGACGACGCCGAAGTAGGGTAAACGACTTTCCCGGGTCGGCTGGACGGCGGAAACACTGCAACCGAGTTCGCTGGCGACGTCGACCAGCTGGCGGGCGCAAGGACGATCGGTCTGGCTGAGGTAAAGGTGATCGCCGACCAAGTGCAAGATCGGATCGCCGTCGGCAAAGTCCTTGGCCGTGGCGATCGCGTCGGCGTATCCACGCGGGCGGTCTTGAACGGCGAAGCACAGACTGCCGATCCGCTCCCCGGCGGCTTTGCGATAGCTTTCCTCGTGGCCCGGCGAAATCACCACGCAGATCTCCTCGATCCCCGCGGCCAGGGTTTCCTCGACGATCAACTGCAACGCCGTCTTGTCGTGTCCGTCACGATCGACCAACCGTTGCAGCGGAATCGTGGATTGGTCTGGGGCAGCCGCCGTGATCACGGCTTTGCGAATCTGCATGATGAATCGTCTCGGTCACTTGGCGACCGCAAAAGAGATTTCGGAACCGTCGCGGTCAGTGGGGGGACGGCGTCAAAGGAATCGAGCGATCAGTTTAATCGCGAAAGCCGAAAGCACGAGACCGCGTCAAAGCGGGCCCGTGAAAGGTCCGCCGGTCACCGCAAGGGCTTCTTCCAAACTGGTCCATCCTGCGGTGACTTTTTCCGAAGCGCTCTGAGCCAACGATTTCATGCCGTCGGCCTTGGCCGCCTTTTTCATCGTGTCGACCGAAACCTCCCGCTGAATCATCTCCGCCAATCGCTCGTTGACACGGATGATCTCGTACACGGCGAATCGGCCCTTGTATCCGACGCCGCGGCATTCGCGGCATCCGCCGGGACGGTACACGACGCGACCCGCGGGCACACCCAGTCGTGTCGCCGTCGATTCGTCCAGTTCGACCGGCTCGCGGCAGTGCGGGCACAAGCGGCGGAGCAGTCGCTGGGCGACCAGCAATCGCAACGTGCGGGAAAGCGAAAACGGT
>CAYVRC010000122.1:0-17855 GCA_964453205.1 uncultured Pirellulaceae bacterium
GACGTAGCCACCGAGACCTTGAACAAATTGTTCATCCACACCCAACCCGCGCACCTGCAAAAACTACACGGTCGATTGTTGACGTCGTCGGATCGGAACGTTCGTCGGGCCAGTTATCTGCAACAATTGCTCGGCGGCGGTGACGCCGAAAGCGAGTTGAACTGAATGGAACCGAACTGAACCGAAGGGGCTCGGCCCGAATCGGGCGGAGTCCCGCGGGAACGGGGCGAAATCGGGTCGATCTCATCGAGTTCACCTCTCTGCACCTCCGCCCCGTCGACCGATCTTCGGCGACGGACCGTCACGCGGGGTGTTAAACTGCTCGGTCTCCCCCATCCCCGCATCCCCACCACAAGGCAACCGCGTGGCAGACGAGTCGGCGTTGATCGATGACGCGCTTTCGGGCAACCGAGATGCCTTCGCCGCCCTGGTCTCCAAAAATCAGGACCGCTTGTTCGCGTCGATGATTCAGGTCACCGGATCTCCCGACGAAGCGGAGGAGGTCGTCCAGGAGGCCTTCATCCGCGCTTTTGTCAAACTGGACACGTTCCAACGCAACAGCCAGTTCTTCACTTGGCTGTACCGCATCGCCTTCAACACCGCACTGACCCGACGTCGCCGGAAACGGCCGAAGATTTCGCTGGACCAAACCCGTGAAACGACCGGCATCGAATTGGCCGACGACGGCGAAGCGGTCGACGAAAATCTGTTGCGCGGGGAACGCGTCGCCTTGGTTCGCGCCGCCCTGGGCCGACTGACCGACGACCATCGCTGCATTTTGGTCTTGCGGGAAATGGACGGTCACGACTACGAGAGGATCGCGGAGATCCTGTGCATCTCGATCGGCACCGTCCGCAGCCGATTGAACCGAGCCCGTCGGCAACTCAAGACTCAACTCGAAAAGATCGAAGCCGAACGTTCGCCCGAGTCGGCTGAGCCTCCGTCGACCCACGAAGCCTCCCGAGAATCGTAAAAGCAAACGCGACCTCCTGCCGTGACTAGCAATCCTTGGCGTCTCGACCTGACGAACGAACCGGAACCGCCATCGAAAAACGCTGCCGATGAATCACGTTTGCACCGGCCGGAACGAACCCCGTCCGGCCGACCGTCTCCGGTCTCCTCGCTAACAGGCAAACCGGCACAGGGCAAACCGGCACAGGGCAAACCGTTTCTCGGCATCCGATTCGAATGTTGCCGCACGTATTGCCGGATCTATCCCAACGAACAAGGTTCCGCTTACGAAGGTCGCTGCCCCAAATGCCGGGCCGCCGTGCGGGTGCCGATCGGCAGCGGCGGCGTCTCGTCCCGGTTCTTTTCGGCCGGCTGACGGTTCACGATTTGACTTTCATCTGCCCGCCGCGTTTTGCTACCGTCGACGGAGCTTTCCCGATCCAACTGTTTCCCCACTGATTCACCGGACATCCATGCTGGGCGAATACAAAGTCAATCGCTGCACACGACGCTGTCACACGTCGGATCGTCCGCTGCGCGAGGGTGAATGGTATTTCTCGGTCGTGATCGAAAAAGACGATCATTACGAACGACGTGATTTCAGCGCCGAGAGCTGGACCGGCCCGCCGGACGAAGCGATCGGCTGGTGGAAAAATCGGATGCCGACGGCCGACGAGAAAAAGATGGTCCTCGCGCCCCCCGAAGTCCTGGTCGACCTGTTGCGTCAAATGGCCGACGTTCCCACCCAAACGCAAAGCCGGTACCTCCTGGCGCTGATGCTGCTGCGACGCAAAATCGTGCGCGAAATCAAAACGGTCGATGCCCCCGATCGGGAACCGACCGCTCCGGCTCTTCATCTGGAAGTCTCGTCCGACGGCACGACCCTGGAAGTTCCCGTCGCCCCGATCAGTCGCAGCGAAGTCGAATCGCTGACCGAGACGCTGAACGATTTACTGTACTGCGAAGCGGACGCCGAATCATGACAGCCCCGCCGACGTCCGCAACGACCGAATGGGATGCCGTTTACCGTGCCGTGATCTCGCCCGGGTTCATGATCGGGGTCGTGCTGGGGACCTTGTTCGTTTCCGGCGGGGCGACCTGCGCGCCGCAACGAGCCGCGAGCGTTTTCCCACCACCGCCTCAAGTGCTCGGTGAAGTGGCCAGCTTGGCCGAGATCGCCGCGGCCGTGAATCGAAACGATGCGGTCACCCAACTGTCGACCAATTCGGCATCGATTCAGGATTTGAAACAAAAAACGCCGCGACTGAGTGCCAGCGTGCACCTGCAACGAGACAAAGACTTTCGCTTGCGGGCCAGCTTGCCGATCATCTTGGGCGCGGGGTTGGACATCGGCAGCAACAACGACGTGTTCTGGTTCGAAGTCCCCGAGGGCATGACCCGAACGATGTACTTTGCCCGCCACGAGCAGTATCAAAACAACCTGGAACGCGCGATCATTCCCGTCAATCCGGCGTGGCTGATCGAAGCGATCGGGCTGGTCCACATCGATCCGAATCTGGTCGTCGCCGGACCGGTTCGTCGCAACGACGGCTTGTTGGAAATCCGCAGCCGGATGACCGACGGAATCCACAACCGCGTTTGCTACATCGATCCCGAAGGCGGTTTCGTCACGCAACAACTGTTGACAAAACCCTTACCCGGGGGCGGCGAAACCCTGATCGCGGAAAGTCGTGCGGGCGATCATCGTTTTTACGAAAATCCTCAGTGTGTCTTGCCCCACCGCGTCCTGCTGCGTCTGTTGCCGACCGCCGCGCCGGAGATGAACCTGCAGATCGAAGTCGGCGACTACGTCGTCAATCAGCTCCTCAGCAGCGAACCGGACCTGTTCGTCATGCCGCAAACCGCGGGCAACATCCAAGACCTGACTCGGATCTCGTTGGCCCCGCCGCCGATGCCGACGCCGAGTGCCTACGTCGCCGAATCGCCACAAAAGCTGAACCTGCGCGGCGTCAGCTACTGACCCGTCCCCGGGCAGCTGATCTGGAAATTCCGAAGCGTTTTACGTGCAGATCCGACGACTGACAGACGGCTAGCGGCCGACTGGCTGCCCGTGGGGTAATTCCGAGGGGGGTTGGCTTCCCAGGGTGCGAGAGATCTTAAGAATCGGTTAAATCCCTACATCCGATCTAAACAATTCGCTCAGATCCCCTATCGTGCCAAGATTGACACGCCGGTTTGGTTCTGTTTTGTTCAGGCCGGCTGAGTCTCCATCCCTTCGCCCGACCGAGAATTGACATGCGACGCATTCGCCGACTGGTTTCTGCCCTTCGCTCCGCTTCCCCCGTTCGGTCGATGCGTCCGCCGGAGTCGGGCAAGGTTTCGCCCCGCCGTCGCCGCCTCGCTTTGCTGGAGCAACTGGAAGGCCGCCGCTTGCTGGCCGCGGCGCCTTTCAACGAAGATTTCACGGGTTTTTTGGCGACGGGATTTACGCCGCAACCGGCCGCCGGGCAGCTCGACAGCGACGACTGGCGGGTCACCGGACTGAGTGATGGTGACGGTGAATTTGGGGGCACCTACGTGCGTGGCGAAAGTGACGCCGTCACCGACTTTACGAAGGGAGTGTCAGCCGGCGACATCACCTCCGGCGGAATCTATGCGTTTGAGACCGGGAGCGGGAATACTGCGCTGGGTGTGCAACCGACCGGTAGCGACTTCTCGCCGGGGACGATCACGCTGAAGATCGACAATGCGAGCAGCGAGAGCCAAGATCGTTGGAACGTCTCTTTCGACATCTTCACTCTGAACAACGCGGCACGAAGCAACTCGCTTGTTTTCGAGTATTCCACCGATGGCGAAGCGACGTACAACCCGGTCGGCGTCCCGGCGTTCGAAACCCCTGAAGCCGCCGACGCAATGCCTACTTGGCAATCTTCCAATCACAGCCACATGATCAACTTGATCAACCCTGTGGCATCTGGCAGTTCGATCTTTTTTCGCTGGACCAGTGACGATGTCTCCGGCAGCGGTAGCCGAGATGAAATCGCGATCGACAATGTGATCGTGACGAGTGAAAACACGGGCGTGACGCCTCCGGATTCCAGCTTTGTTTTGCTCAACGAAGTCCTGTTTGATCCGCCGGGTGCCGATGATCCTCCGGGAAGCGAATACATCGAGCTTCGAGGGGATCCGAATAGTCGTGTTCCAGCGGGAACGTTTCTTGTCACGATTGAAGGTGACGCTTCCAGCGGGTTTCCGCAGAACGTTGGCAAAGTCGCGAACATCTTTGATCTCTCCACGCTTCAGTTTGGCAGCGGTGGTTTCATCGTGATCGGCCAACAAGGCGGTGGCTACACCGTTGACCCAGGAGCCAATGCGTTCATCAGCGATCAACCGGGCTTCGGGGGCCTGAGCTTTTACAGCACCGATGTGACGACCCTCGATCAAATTGAGAACGCCTCCAATTCGCTCCTTTTGATTCAGTCGACAACACCTCCTTCGCTGTCCGACGACATTGACCTCAACGACGACGGTGTCGCCGACGGAGGCACGTTCGCAGGCTGGACGGTTCTTGATGGCATCAGCGTCCTGGATGATTCATCCGATACAACGGAAAACGCGTATGCCGACCTTGTCTTTGCGGCCAACGGCACTGGCACTCAAGTGCGTCGTCCCGCGGGATCTGTTTTGGTCAACACCGGCACCAGCGATGTCGGCTATGTCGCTCGTATCGGAGATTCAACGGGCAGCACCGCGGCCGACTGGGTTGCCGGTGAATTGACCGGTGCGCGGCCCAATTGGGCGCTGGCGACCGGCGAGACGTTTCCCTCTCTCTGGGAAGGTCGACCGCTAGATCACATCGGTGCGTCCAACGCGTCGGGACCGATCGCCAACGTGCTGATCAATGAATTGCGAATTTCCCATAGCACGTTGGACAACACGTCGAATAACTTTGTCGAACTCTATGAAGCCAACGGGGATTCCGGAGTGAGTTTGAACGGCCTGACGCTGGTCGTATTGACCGGCCAAACCGACACGGGTGTTCCACCCAATTTCACCGCCGGGGATATCTCGTTCGCTTATGACCTTTCCGGTGGAGTCACCGATGAAAACGGTTTCGTTTTGGTTGCCGATGACGGCAGCGCCGCCTCACTCGACCCCGGTGATATCGTCAGCAACGTCGACTTTTTTGGATCGCCGCAAACGTTCCTGGTCGTGTCCGGATTCACGGGGACCGTCGGTTCCGATTTGGATCCAAACGACGACGGAGAATTGGATGAACGGCCGTGGTCGTCCGTCATCGATGCGGTGTCATTGGACGACATGGATGCAGCGGTGGTCGCACAAAACTATGCTTCGACAGATTCGCTCATCACGGGCACGACCATTCAGCCGACCGCCGGCGCGGTCGGATTTGCACCCGCCGCTGTCGCCCGAGTACCCGACGGGGCTCCCACCTTCATCGTCTTGGGTGGCGACGACACGTTCACGGACGATACCAGTGACACGCCAGGTTCGACCAACGCACCGGTTTACGAATTGGTGGAAACATTTGAAAGCACCGGTGTCGTCGAAGGAGGCGTCTCCGACTCGTTCACATTCGTTCTTACCGTCGAACCCACCTCGGATGTTACCGTCACGTTCAACATCACCGACGGTGAAACGACGGTGGCACCGACCACGTTGACGTTTTCACCGGGCTCCGGTGCGAACGCATGGAACACTCCTCAAACAGTTGATGTCACCGCGGTTGTCGATTCCGATAGCGAAGGAACTCACCAGGGAATCATCAGCCTGGCGGTCACCAGCAGCGACCCCGTTTTCGAAGGACTTTCTGTGCCCGACTTGGAAGTCACCATCGCCGACGCGCTCGCCAGTCCGCCCGATGCGGTCATTAATGAAGTTCGAATTTCATCGGCGGTCGATGATAACCTTTCAAACAATTTCGTCGAGATTTACCACAATCCCGGAACAGCGACGGACCTTAGCGGTTTGACCGTACTGGTGATCTCGGAGACCTTCAGCCCTGGTGAAATCAATTTCGCGGTCCCGTTGGATGGTCTCAGCACCAATGCCGACGGCTTTGCCTTGTTGGCCGACGACGGTGCGCAGCCGGTTTCCGACTTGGCCGGTGGCATCTTGTCGATCCCTGATTTCGACCTCTTCGGTTCTCCGTCGACGATTCTATTGGTTCGAGAGTTCACCGGATCGGCGGGACAAGACTTGGACGTCGACAACGACGGGACGCTCGACTTTACCCCCTGGACCAAGCTGGATGCGGTGACGCTGGAGGCGGGCGAGTCGCCCGGGCCCGGCTATGATTCCTCCGTCGTGCTGACCACCGGAACAAACAACGCTGCCGCCGGAGTCCGCCGAATCGCCGATGGAACGGGTGTCTTTGATTTGCTGGCCTTTGACGACAATTCCGCTGATACTCCCGGCGCCACGAACGTGCTTCCTCCCGGTGTGCGATTGATTGACTTGTCCGGTGAGGTCATCGTCAGCGAATCCGGCTTGACGGACAGTTTCGAGATCGTCCTGAACTCGGAACCGGAATCCGACGTGACGATCACTTTGAACCCGGACGCCCAACTCGATCTTGGTGTTGGCGTCGACACGGATGTCGTACTGACTTTCACTCAAGCGAACTGGTTTGTGCCACAACCGGTCACCGTGTCAGCCTTCGACGATGCGGCCGACGAAGGTGATCATCAAGGCCAGATCGCAATCACTGTCGGCGGAACGGACGCGGCCTACACGGCTTTGGTCGTTCCGGATCAAACTGTCGAGATCGTCGACAACGACAACGCGAATCATGTCGTTGTGATCAACGAGATCTTGCATGACTCCGGAAACGGGCCGGCCCCCGATGGCGATGCCAACGGTGATGGTGTGTTTGGCAGCAGCGATGATGAATTCGTGGAGATTTTGAACACGGGAGCGTCTTCAGTGGACTTGAGCGGCTGGACCATCAGCGACAGCTTCACCGAACGGCACATTTTCGCCGACGGGACGTTCTTGGCACCCGGACAAGCCGTGGTCGTCTTTGGCGGTGGAACGCTGCAAACGTATGGAAACTCGCTCGCGGCGACGGCGTCGACGGGGACTCTTGGGCTGAGCAGTGCGGACACCGTCACGCTGACTGACGGGGAGCGAATTATCGACGTTCACAGTTGGACAAGCGGCGAAGGCGTCAACTTGTCGCTGGCGCGGATCCCGGACGGCAGCGGAGATTTCATCGAAGACACTTTCTTGTTCTTCACCCCTGGTTTCAGGAATGATGCCTTCAACGACATGACCGAGTTCGATGTCGGTGCTTCGGCGATCGTGTCCCCAACCCAGGTGGAAGTTGTCGAGGGAGGTCCGACCGGGACTTTCGACGTCCGATTGACCGGAACACCGTCAAATTCGGTCATGGTCACCCTGTCGCCATCCAACGCCGAGATCGATCTCGGTGCGGGCGCGGGCGTTGCCGTCACGCTGGACTTCACGGTGACAAATGCGGGCGATCCCCAGTCGGTTACCGTGACGGCAGTCGATGACATGATCGATGAGGGGGTTCACGCCAGCATGATTCTGGTCACAACAGTCAGCGCGGACACCGACTTCGACGCTCTTCCGACGCCTCCCGTCAACGTCTCGGTCATCGACGATGACGGAACGGCGAATGCCGCCGGGGATATCGTGATCACCGAGATCATGCAAAACCCCGGTGCGGTCGGCGATAACCAGGGAGAGTACTTCGAAATCTTCAACGCGACCGATGCGGCCATCGACGTCAACGGTTGGGTCATCAGCGATGCCGGCAGCGACACCCACACGATCGCCAACGGCGGACCGTTGACCATCGCGCCGGGAGGCTACTTGGTGTTGGGCCGCAACGCCGACGTGTCGACCAACGGCGGCGTCTCGGTGGATTACCAGTACGCGGACTTCTTTCTTGCCAACGGCGACGACGAAGTGATTCTGACCGACGCATCGGGCGTCATCATCGATCGGGTCGATTACGACGGCGGACCGATGTTCCCCGATCCGAACGGCGCCTCGATGGAATTGGTCAACGGCCTGACCGGCGATCTTTCGCTCGCCAATGACCTGGGATCGAACTGGCAGACTTCGTCAAGTGTGTTCGGTGCAGGTGACTCGGGGACACCCGGCGCGGCGAACAGCAGCGGCGTGGTCGCACCGGAGTTCATCACCGTCAGCGTCAACGACGGCACGTCGGCGCAACGTTCGATGATCACCTCCATCACCGTCGAATTTTCGCAAGCGGTCGTCTTGTCGGGTACACCGTTCGTGCTCACCAATACCACCGACAACACCGTGGTCGATCTTTCGACCGCGACCATCGATGTCCAAGGCAACGTGGTCACGATCACCTTCGGCACCGGCGCTTCGCTGCAAGCCAGGCCGATCGGCAACACCCTGACCGACGGTAATTATCGACTGGACATCATCGGCAGCCAGGTCCGAGCAGCGGCCGACGGCGACACACAGATGATCAACGATGCGGTGTTCGGTGACGAAGCAACCGATCTGTTCTTTCGCTTGTTCGGAGACGCCAACGGAGACCGAACGCTCCTCGGCGGCGGCGTCGACGGCGACTTGGCTCAGTTCGGCGGCTCCTTCGGTACCGCGACCGGAGCTTCCGGATACCTGGAGATCTTCGACGCCGACGGAAACGGGTTCATTGTTCCGGGAGTCGATCTGGACGAGTTTGCCACCAACTTCGGCCTCGTCTTGCCCAACCCGTGATCATCGCCAAGGACAAACGGCGGCCAGGCCGGACGCCTTGCCGCCGGACGACTCGGGGCACCTCCACCGTTGCCTCCTGGCACCCCCACAATCGACGCATTCGGGTTTAAGACCGCGAGGAGGCGGTGTCGGATTTCGACTCAACGGGCAAAGGCCCGCAAATTTGCTCGACGGCTTCCTCGGCGGCGATCAAAAATGGCAGCAACACCAAAGCGCTGCCAGCTTCCTCCAAACGTTTCACAGCCTGTTCGCTGTGAGCCGTCGTGACGATTCGCCCGGCGTAATCATGACGCAACAACGCGTGCACCAACACCTGATTCAGTTCAATTTGCGGCATCGAACTGATCACCCACTTCGCCTGTGATAGCGGAAGCGTCGACGTGAACTCGGGATCTTCGGCGTCGCCATACACAACGACATGCCCCTCGTCACGAAAACGACGGACCACATCGGGGTCAAAGTCCACACCAAGAACGTTTCGACCGCGCCGGGTCAATTCCCGCGAAATGTTCTTCCCGAACCGCCCCAGCCCGAACACGATCACATCGAATCCGCCCGCGGGTTCGTCCGTTTTTTCGAAGGTGATTTCGCGATAGGGGTCCTCTCGCTCGAATCCGGAAAGGAAGGGAGCCAGCCGTTGGTAGATCGGGTGTGCGTAGATAATCAGGTAGGTCGAAAACGTGATCGTGACCAGCCCGACAACCGTGATCAACGCCACCGTCTCGTTGCCGATGTGGCCAAGGTTCCGCCCCATCGCGGCAAGCATGAGTGAGAACTCGCTGATCTGGCCGACCGTCAATCCCGCGAGGAAGCCGGTCCGTTTTCGATAACCCATGAATCCCATGATGACCACAACGATCAACGGATTGCCGATCAACACGAAGACCGAAAGCACCAACGCCGGGACGAACTGCGAACCCAGTTCGCCCAGTTGGAGATGGGCACCTAAATCGACGAAGAAAAACAGCAACAGGAAATCTCTGAGCCCCACCAACCGGGAACCCAAAGCGACACGATAGGGCAGCGGCGCAAGCGTGATGCCGGCGAGAAAGGCACCGACCTCTTTGCTGAATCCCAGCCCGTCGCAAATCGCGGCCAGGGCCACCGCCCAAGCAATAGCCAACGTCGTCAATAATTCCCCTGAACGGGCGGCACGCTGGAAAATGCGTGGGATGACGTATCGCATCAACAGCCCCACGACCAACAACAAACCGAAACCTTTCGCCGTCGTGAATAGGAGTATCTGAACGAAATGACCGTCACCCTGGCCGGCGCCATAGGCCGTCAAGGCGATCATCACAAGGACAACCACCAGGTCCTGGACGATCAAAAAGCCGATCGCAATGCGGCCGTGCAAGGAATCGATCTCACGTTTATCCGACAACAATTTGACAATGATGATCGTGCTAGAAAATGTCAGCGCGACGGCCACGTAGATCGCCGAAAGATGGGATCGCCCCAGCGCGAGACAAATCGCATAGCCGATCACCGAGGTGAAAATCACTTGGCCCAATCCGGTTGCCAAAGAAACCGGTCCCATCGATCGGATCACCTGCAAGTCCAGCTTCAACCCGACGGTGAACAGCAGCAAAGCGATGCCGGTCTTGGCCAACAGATCAATCTCACTGCCAACGCTCACCCAGCTGAGACCAGCCGGCCCGACCAAAATCCCGACGGCGATGTAAGCAACAATCAACGGTTGCTTGAGCCAATAGCCGATCAAGCTGAAAACACCGGCTGCCGCCAAAAGCAGCGCGAATTCGTAAAATGTATTTCCCATCAATGCAGGCGATTCCTGAACGTTTTCGCTTCACTCGAGTTCGACCGGTGATGCAAAACCATTCGGTTTAACAGTCAGCACGGAACAATCCACCTCGTCCAAAATCGTCTCGGCGGTGTTGCCGATGAAGAACCCGGCGATGCCGGTCCGACACACCGTTCCCATGACCAACAAATCGATCTCTCGGGACCGAACAATCCCGGGAATCACCTCCGCAGGATTTCCTTTACCCAGGTGAACTTCCACCGCTTCTTTTGCGAACTGTTGCACCAGCGACTCCACGCCGTGTCGCATCCTTTCCTCGACCTCGCGAACATATTGCCCAATTTCCGAAGGGTTCACCCCTGTGCGACCTCGCAACAGACCTTCGCCGAAGGCGTTCCACGCATGAGCAACGTGCAATTCGGCGTCTTGTTGGCTGGCAATGGAAGACGACAACTGCAAGATCTTCGCATTGAGCGACTCATGAGTCTCGTCTTCGATGTCGGGATCGACCGCGGCCAGGATTCGTTTGGCTATCTTTCGACGGGTCGGCTTGAACACCCAAATCGGACAGGGGCACTTGCGCATCAAGTGCAGTGACGTGCTCCCGAAAAGCCTTTTCTGAAATCCTTCTTCACCGTCGGCCGTCATGATCACCAAGTCACGATGGTTCGCCATCACGTCACGGGTGATTTCCAGAAAGGGAGTCCCGACGAGGACACTTGTGGCAACGTGAAGGTCGGCTTGCTTGAGCGACCCGACATATTCGTCCAATCGGGATTGACATTCATCGATCGCCAGCTCTTGTAAATCGAGTGACGTGCCGCCCGACTCAAAATGACTCCACTCTCGCGGCATCTTTTTAACGACTTGCACGACGGTAAGTTTTGCCCGGTCTCTTTTCGCCAAAGCGACCGCTCGTTCGAGGGCGACACGATCACGCCCGTAGATCAATAGAATGTTTTGAAAACTTTGCATTGGTCTGATCACGTTGACCGTCGCGCCGCTCGAAGACGAAGCTGTTTTTCGAAACCGACGACGCAGTAAATTATCAATCCGGTTCCCAGCGTCAATATCCACTCCGTCGTTCCGACCGGTGCGCTGCCGAACGTGCGGTTCATGAAAGGCAAGTAGGTGAACCCGAGTTGTAACAACACCATCAGCCCCACCCCCGACAGCAGCCAGCGATTGCTCCAAACACCGATCGTGAACATCGACAACGTCAAAGATCGACAATTGAACAGATAAAAAATCTCTCCGAAGACGAAGACGTTCACGGCGACCGTTCGCGCCACAGCTTCGGTTTCGCCGTGCTTCAGTTCCCATTCGAACAACCCGAACGAACCGATCAACAATAGCACACCCACCAACAGGATGCGAAACATCAGCGTTCGTGACAGGATCGGACTGGCCGGGTCGCGGGGCGGCCGAAACATGACACCGGACTCCTTCGGTTCGAAAGCCAGCATCAATCCCAACAACACCGCCGTTGTCATGTTGATCCATAAAATCTGGACCGGCAAGATCGGCAGTGCCGTTCCGACAAAAACCGCCACCAGAATGACCAGCCCCTCCCCGATGTTCGTCGGCAGCGTCCAAGTAATGAACTTGATCAAGTTGTCGAACACGCCTCGACCTTCCTCGATGGCCGATTCGATCGACGAAAAGTTGTCGTCCGTCAACACCATGTCGGCGGCCTCCTTGGCGACCTCCGTACCGGTCACGCCCATCGCCACGCCGATGTCGGCCCGACGCAAAGCGGGCGCGTCGTTGACGCCGTCGCCGGTCATCGCCACGACATGCCCACGATGTTGCAAGGCTTTGACCAGTCGCAATTTCTGCTCCGGTGCGACCCGGGCAAACACCGAAGTCTTCTCGACCTCGTCGAACAGTTCCGCGTCAGACAATTCGGCCAACCTTTGGCCCGTCAGCGCTCGGACGGTCGGTCCATGGTTTTCTTCACCTGTCTGCTGGGCTCCATCAAGTCCGATCTGTGCGGCAATCGCCGATGCCGTCCCGGCGTGATCCCCCGTGATCATCTTCACGCGAATCCCCGCCGTCTGGCAAGCGCCGACCGCTTGAACTGCCTCGGGGCGTGGCGGGTCGATCATTCCTTGCAGGCCGAGAAAGTCCAGCCCGCTCGCCACATCTTGGTGTCCGATGGTTGTCGTTCCCGCGGGAAGTTCGACACGTGCCAACGCAAGAATGCGCAATCCCTCGGACGCCATTTCGTTGACGCACAGGTTGACGACCGGGGCGTCCAGAGGCGAGTGATTTCCACTTTTGTCCCAGGCGTTGTCACAACGCTGCAGGATGCTTTCGACGGAGCCTTTCAAATAGGCCACCGGCGGCTTCCCCCGTCCCGGGTCGTGCAACGTCGCCATGTACTGGTATTCCGACTGGAAAGGAATCGCGTCCAATCGCGGATACTCGTGCGTCGTGATCTCGGTACCCATCGCCGCTTTGCGAGCCGATACGATCAAGGCCGCTTCGGTCGGGTCGCCCGCGACCTTCCAGCCTTCCTCGGTAGGGGTGACCGTCGAGTCGTTGCAAAGCAATCCCGCTTTCAAACATTCGATCAACACCGGGTATCGATCCAGGTCGACCACTTCGCCGTTCACCGAAACCTCGCCGTCGGGCGCGTAACCGACTCCCGAAACGGCGAACCGCTCCCCTGCCGCGAACACCGTTCGAACGGTCATCTGATTTTGCGTCAATGTTCCCGTTTTGTCCGAACAGATCACCGTCGTGCTGCCGAGCGTTTCGACGGCGGGAAGCTTGCGAATGATCGCATTGTGCTTGGCCATCTTGCCGACACCGATCGCCAGCGTGATCGTCACGGCCGCCGGCAGACCCTCGGGAATCGCACCGACCGACAGCGCGACCGCCGCCATGAACATGTCCAACGTCGACTCGCCGCGAAGGATGCCGATCAAGAAAGTCACGGCCGCCATGCCGAGAATGACGTACAACAGGATGCCGCTGAAGTGAGCGATCTTGCGAGTCAACGGTGTGGCCAGCACCTCGGCCGATGAAATCAGTTCCGAAATACGGCCGATCTCGGTATCGTCGCCGATGCCTACCACGACACCCGTCGCCGTGCCGTTGGTCACCAGCGTCGAGGAATAAACCATGTTGCGACGATCGGCCAACACCGTGTCGCGATCGAGCGGGTGGACAAACTTTTTGGTCGGAACCGATTCTCCGGTCAGTGTCGATTCGTCGACCCGAACTTCACGGCACGTGAGCAACCTCACGTCGGCGGGAATCTTGTCGCCCGACTGCAGAAAAACAACGTCGCCTGGAACGAGCAGCGTCGATGAAACGATCTTCCTTTCACCGCCTCGCAATACCGTCGCTTCACTGGTCATCGCCCGAGCCAACGCATCGATCGCTTTGAGTGCTTTCGCTTCTTGCACGAAGCCGATGATGGCGTTGACCAGCACGACACCCATGATCACGGCCGAATCGACCCACTCTTGCAACAGCGCGGTGATCAACGCGGCGGCCAACAAGATATAAACAAGCGGTTGATGGAACTCCATCAAGAAACGGATCAGCGGCCCCGGCCCCTTGCGCTGCTTGATCGCATTGTGACCGAATCGTTCCCGCCGTTCCTCGACCTCGAGAAGATCCAACCCGCAATCCGGATCGACTTCCAAAAGTGCGAGCACTTCTGATTGATCAAGATGATGCCAGTGCTTGCTAAGAATCGTTTCCATGCGATCGAGACGCTCTTTTTGAGGCTATGCGGACGTTGCGACACGTCGGAATGAGCGATTCCGGCGGCCTTCGCCCGGGAGGCAACGTCTCGGTCGCCGGCCCGACGTTCTTCGAGGATTCGAATCCGCACGAGGATGCAGTTCACATGCCAAAAAAGGATGCTTGATTCTTCGCACCTGCTTCGCAATGAATTTGTCACACTCAAACGCACTCGGCGTGCGGCCAGGCACAGCGACGGGCAAATGAGCTCATCGAGAACAGATGCTCGCGAAATCGAGAGTCCACTTGTGTACAATCCGGGGGCGTTCACGACTCTCGATTTCACCTCCGATGTCATCGTCACGTTCGCCCAAGGGCAAACACGCTGACGAGGTGGGCGAGACGCCGAGCGGTGAGGATGGACGGGCAAGCGACAGCGACAACAATGCCGGCGGTCAGCCGTCTCTTTCGCGGAGAACGCCCCGCCACGGTTTTTCCCGCCAACCGTGCTCGTCCCTTGGCGACCCTTTTCCAACCCCAAAAATCTCTCGGGAATCGTGATGATGCCTCCGACCTTCCGACTTCTCTGTTGCGTTCTCCTCGTCCCGCTTTCGGTTGACGGCGGAGCCGAGAATCCGGCCCTCCAGATCTCCGGGATCTATCCCCATCTCCGGATGTGGAATACTCACCGGGAATCCGGCATCGGAGCGGTGGTGCCCTGGCAGGGCAGTCTCTGGGCCATCACTTATGCTCCGCACTTTCCCGCCGGCTCGTCCGATAAGCTCTACGAGATCACGGCGGAGCTCGAGCAGCGGGTCTTCGAGGGCAGTGTCGGAGGGACTCCCGCCAACCGGATGATTCATCCCGAGTCCGACCAGCTTCTCATCGGTCCGTATCTGATCAATGCCGAGAAGGCGATCCGAGTCATCCCGCCGTCGGAAATGTTTGGCCGCCTGACCGGAAACGCGCGTCACCTGACTGATCCGAAAAACAAGGTCTACTACGCGACGATGGAGGAAGGTCTTTACGAGGTCGACGTGAGAAGTCTTGAGGTGAAGTGCCTGATCCGCGATGGCAACCAGGGCGCTCCGGAAACCGGGATCGCCAGCCGGCTTCCGGGCTACCACGGCAAGGGGCTCTACGCCTCCCAGGGCCGGCTCGTCTATGCCAACAACGGCGACCAGGATCCGAGGGTCAAGGTCGACCCGACCGTCGAGTCGGGCGGACTCGCGGAGTGGTTCGGCGAGGGAGATTGGCAGCTTGTCCGCAGAAACCAGTTCACCGAGGTGACCGGACCGGGCGGGATCGCGGGCAATCAGAACCCGGCGACCGATACGATCTGGGCGATGGGGTGGGACGAGCGGTCCCTGCTTCTCGCCCTTTTGGAGGATGAATCGTGGCACTACTACCGCCTGCCCAAGGGCAGCCACAGTTACGACGGGGCGCACGGATGGAACACCGAATGGCCGCGCATCCGCGAGATCGGCGAAAAGGATCTCCTCGCCACGATGCACGGCACCTTTTGGCGATTCCCCGCCGACTTTTCGCGGAAGCGTTCGGCGGGGATCGCGCCGCGGTCCAATTATCTCAAAGTCGTCGGCGACTTCTGCCGCTGGGGCGACCGCTTGGTCATCGGCTGCGACGACTCGGCGGCCGGCGAGTTCCTCAACACACGACCCTTCAAGGCCGAGCGAGGCGCGCCGCTTCAGTCGAATTCGAATCTCTGGTTCATCGACCCGGCGACCTTGGACGATCTCGGCCCCGTCATCGGACGCGGTTCGGTCTGGCTTCGCGACGCGGTCGAAGCCGACCGGGCCAGCGATCCTTTCCTCTTCTCCGGCTACGATCACCGCCTGTTGCACCTGACCCACCGGAGCGAGCACCCCGTCACCTTCTCCCTCGAAGTCGATCGGCAAGGGACCGACCAATGGACCACCTTGGACAGTCTGACCGTCCTGCCGGGCCAAGCCATCTCCCATCCCTTTGCTTCGACCGACCGGGGCGTCTGGATTCGCCTGCGTCCGAACCGCGCCGCCTCCGACGTGACCGCTCATTTCCAGTATCGCGACCGGGATCCTCGACAGAACGCCAACGCGGAACTCTTTCGCGGCATCGCCACTTCGGATCGTCCCGCCGCGAGCACCGGGGTGATGCGGAGTCTCGCTTACGACAAGCTTGGACTGGTCGCCTCGACGGGCGAGGCCCCGGAGACCTTCACCTATTATGAAATCGATTCACAACTCCGCTTTACCCCCATCGATGCGCCCGCGGACGCTCTGCAAATCGTCGACGACGTCCGGCAGCCGTCCGGAACCGTTATCGAGGACGCGGCATCGATCCTCTTGGTCGAGGACGGCGAACGGTATCGCCTGCCCAAGGGTTCCCGCGACGCGGCCCGGTCGGTGGCCGTGACGGAGCATCCGGAATCCCGAAGGCCGAGCGACGCCCACACGCAGTCGAGGGGCCACAGGCAAGCCGCGGGCCAGACGCTCGCCGACTACACGGGGCAGAACCTGCTCCGCGGCGCCAGGATCGCGGTGAGCTCGGTGCTCGACGACTATGCCCGCGAGCACGTCACCGACGGCGACCTGGAAGACGACCAGAAACGTTGGGTCTCCTCCGGAGACGCCGCCGCCTGGATCGCATTCGAGCTGGCCGAGTCGCAGCAAATTCGTTCCCTCTGGATCGTCTCGGGATGGGAAGGCCGGGCATCCCACGTCGCGTCGGATTTCGATATTCAGATTCCCGACGGGGAGTCCTGGACGACGGTGCAGGGCGGAGAGATTCGCGGCAACCGGGCCGAACGGGTCGAGGTCGTCTTCCCTGCAGCGATCACGACTTCAGAGCTGCGTGTTCTGGCAAAAAAGCCGGGACATTTCCGCATTTACGAGATCGCCGCTTTCGACCGGATTCTTGATCTCCCCGGGCAGGCCTTTTCCGGTTTCGGTCCCGCCCGAATCTGTCGCGAGGTCGCCACGGAGCGCGACCTCCTGAACGTGCGTGGCACCTTCTACGAACTCCCCGCCCGCAATGCCCAGGGGCTGGCGAAGGTCCGTCCGATCGCGACCCATCACCTCGCCATCCAAGATTTCTGCTCCCATAACGGACTGCTCTTCTTCACCGGTCTGGATGCGGGGACCGAAAGCGAACACGTCTTCCGCAGCGAGGACGGCAAAGCTGCGGTCTGGGTCGGCGTGATCGACGATCTCTGGAAACTCGGCAAACCCCGTGGGGAAGGAGGCCCCTGGAAGGACACGGCGGTGCAAGCCGGCGTGCCCTCGGATCGCTACCTCATGACCGGATACGACCGAAAGTTCTACCGGATCTCCGTGACCGAGAAGGCGACGATCCGCCTCGAAGTCGATGTCGACGGGACGGGGCTCTGGATCCCTTACGATTCGTTCGAACTCGACAAGGGCGGCGAGATCGAGGGCTCTTTCCCCGACGCATTCAGCGCCTACTGGGTTCGTGCGATCAGCGATCGCGAGACGCTAGCGACCGTCACTTTTCGTTATGACTGAAGCAAGTCCAAGGATCCCTAAACGGTGCCACCCATCTTCCAAAACTTGAAAGGTGCCAGCTGTTTTTTGTTGATGGCGTGCCGCTTGGCTGCAGGGAATTGGCCAGCCAATTCGCCGTTGTTGGACCGAGAAACTGGGCTCCACGACCAATGGCGACGACGGGCGCAGACCGCCAGACAGTGGCTCGGCTGATCGCTCTCGATCGA
>CAYVRC010000123.1:0-17584 GCA_964453205.1 uncultured Pirellulaceae bacterium
GGCAAATAATATCCCCAGGTCCCAAGTATGTTGGGGACCATGCCTTGGTCGACCAGGTGCTGAACACGAAGATCAACTCGATCAAAGTACGCAGGGTTGATGCGGCGATAGTCTTGCGTGGTCGGAAATCCGGCTTCATTCGCACCTCGCGGATCGAATTCGGTGATGTCACAGGGGAATCCGATCGCGAATTGGATGACAGAAAATCCCTTGTCTTTCCGGTTCGTGGTGAGGGTCTGAAAGTCCTCGGGCCATTTGAACCGAGAGGTCATGCCGTGCCACCAAGAATCAGCCAACCACAAAAAGGGCGTCCCGTCGGCGTGGACAATGTTCTTGGTCCCGCCAATCTTCAGAGCACCGTGCTTGAGCAATGGATTCGCACCGTCGTACGGCTTGATGGAGACTGTGCCAGTCTTCCCATCCAACCCCTTATTTTCGTGATCGGAGCAAACCGTTCGAAACGTGTACTCTCCCGCATTCGGACAACTCAGTCGGACTTTCCAGCGGGTGTCCCCATCCCAGTAACCGGGAATGATGTTTTTTTGACCCGCGGGACCAGTCAATTGAAGGTCCAGTTCAATTTCCCGATACGGATTTTCGTAGGCCCGAGATGATTCGAGTGTGATTTCCAGCACTTCATTGCACTGAATCTCGAATGACTCGCCCCAAGCGAATGACGGCAAGAAAAAAAGGATCAGGGTGGCTATTTTTTTTTGCTTCAATTTTCTTCCGACCTTTCGAGTTTTTCTGCGATGGTCAACCAGGTTTCCCAGGCGGCTTCTTCCAAATAGCGCGCGTCGTCGTCGCGAAGGGTTCCGATGTAGCCGGCACCCGCGTTTCGTCGCATCCACTCGGGAAGCCTTGCTTGGTATTCGTCTGGTTCGAACTTGGCGTAGGCCGCCTCTAACTGATCTCGCAGCGTTTCCTTTTTCTCTTTGCTTAAATGCGGCCAAACGTGGAAAGATCGCGGTAATTGACCGACGGGTGATTGCCGAACGAACGCGGAATAGAAACACGCCATGTTGAGGAAATGACCCGCATCGCCGGGGTGCGTGCTGTCGTCGGGATGTTGCAGTTTTAAATCGGGGCGTTCGGATCGGACACGCGCCCATGCGGTGGAACAAGGCACGTAGACCCGAATGTTGTTCTGCCGCGCTAGGTCCATGATCCGCCTGCGACCGTCGACTTCACGTTGGGACCTCCCCCAACCCATTTCGTAAAACACCGGCTCGCCGCCCGCGTCTCGGATCGCTTGGCAATACTTCGTGATCGCGCCGCGATGCGCTTGCCCGTCGGGGTTCTCGTCGCCATCTCCCATGATGAATCGGCACACGGTCATCAACACGACATAGTCGAACTTTTCGTCGCGGACTTTATCGAGAAAGCTTTGCCCGCGTCGAACGCCGTATTGGTAGTCGCAATTCGGATCGAGATAGACACGGATGTCACTCCCGCTTCGTCCCACCAGATCCGCCGAGACGTTTCGCTGTTGAACAAGGCCTCCTTTGCCGGAGATGACCTTGGCGACTTCGTTGGGCATGTCGTTCCAATACGTCGAACTGCTACCCGCGAAGAGAACTCGCATCGTGCCACGATCCTCTGGCTTCGACAACGTTTCCTTCAACTCGCCAACGATGCGGTCCAGACGTTGTTCCGAATAGAACTCCGCACCGCCGTGTTTTCCTCCCGTGACCACGTCCAGCTTCACGGGGCGGTTCGCTTTCTCATAGGTGGCTTGAAGCTCGTCGGATTGCTCGGGTGGCATTTGCGGATCGGCGTCCCCGTGAATCAACCACAACGGCGGATCGGATTCGTCGACGTGTGCGATTGGGCTGGCGAGTTTGGCCAATTCGGGCACCGCTTCCGGTTGTCCGCCGAGCAACAGCTCGAGCGCTGGCACGCGGACGCTCAGTCCATGTTCCGTCGATTGCGAGAGAATGGTTTGAAGATTCGACGCGCCATAGAACGACACGATCGCTGATACGTTGGATGAAGTGGAATCGTGATCTCCAATCGATCCTTCCAATTCATCGACGCCGTCGGATACTCCAACCAACGCTGCCAAGTGACCTCCCGCGGAAGCACCGGCGATGACGAACCGATCGGGATCGAGGTTCAGCTCCACAGCCCGACTTCGCAAGAAGCGAATCGCGGCTTTGATATCGTGTACCTGAGCCGGGAACTTCGCTTCGGGACTCAGCCGATAGTCAACGCTGGCAATTGCAAATCCATGGCTTCGCCAATGCAATACGGGTACGTTGCTTTTCGATCCCGCGCGCCAAGCACCGCCATGAATCCAGATGATCGTGGGGGCAGGTCGCGTTGTCGAATCGGTCGGCGCGTAGAGATCCAAGGTACACGCTCGATCGCCGATGCGAGCGAATTCGATATCACGTCGGATCGGCTCGGCCGCTTCGAGCACGCCGCAAAGCGGAAGTGCTGCCATCATCATCAAGAAGCAGACACAAGTGAGTCGGCCCATTAATCGCCGAGCCTGAGCAGACGGTTTGACATTGTGCCGAACGCTTGCGAGCTTTGGCGGACTTGGAACAGTCGAATCAATGCTGCGAGAATCCACAGCAACAATTGACAGTGACGGAGCGTTCATCGATTGATTCAGCGGACAGGAGGAATGTACTGGTTTGACAGTTCGGCGTAGTCTTCTCGCACCGGGCTGAAGACATCAAGTACGACGGCGGGACCGTCGATCGCAACGGCCCGATGGGGAACGTTTGCTTCGATTAGAAACATCGCACCGGGTTCAACGACACGCGTTTCATTGCCTATCGTTAATTGCAATTTACCCTCGAGCAAGATTCCTCCCTGCTCATGGGGATGATGATGCAGCGGAACTTCTGCCCCCGCATCCATCTCCAAGTAAGACAGCATCAAGTGTTCTGCAAACGGAGTGCGAAGCCGACAGCCTGGAACCGGTTCAATGACCGATAACTGGTCTTTATCGATGAAGCCTGTCTGGCCTTTTCCTTGATTGTGGCCTTCTGGTTGATTGTCTCCGTTTTGATCACTCATGCGATCACTTGATCCACAACGTGACCATAGACATCGGTCAGTCGGAAATCGCGGCCGGCGTAGCGGTAGGTCAATCGCTCGTGATCGATGCCGAGCAGACGCAGGATCGTGGCGTGCAGGTCGTGCATGTGGACTTTGTCTTCGATCGCCAAATAACCAAAGTCATCCGTGGCCCCGTGGGCGTACCCCGGTTTGACACCGCCACCGGCCATCCAGATCGTGTAGCCATGTGGATTGTGGTCGCGTCCCGGATCTCCACGATCAATTTGTGCCACTGGGGTGCGGCCGAACTCGCCCGCCCAAACCACCAGCGTGCTGTCGAGCAATCCGCGCCGATCGAGATCCTCGATCAACGCCGCCGCGGGTTGGTCGGTTTGGGCGACGCTCTTGGGCAGGTCACGCTCGATGTTGCCGTGATGATCCCAGTGATATCCGGTGGAAACTTGGACGAACCGCACACCCGCTTCGGCCATCCGACGAGCCAACAAACACTGACGCGCGAATCCGTCGGTCGGCTCCTGGTCGACACCGTAAAGGTCCATCGTTTCTTGCGTCTCCTGTTCGATGTCAAACACATCGGGGGCGATCGATTGCATGCGATACGCCATTTCGTAGGACTCGATCACACCTTCGAGGTGCGGATCGTGGCCGGCGTTTTCCAGATGCAGACGGCTGAGTTCGGTGATCGCGTCGACCTGTTCCCTCTGCCGAACCATGCTCAGCAAGTCGCTGTTCAAGTTTGCGATCTGGGGCACCTTGCTCGGGGTTTTCGCCAACTGCACCTGCATCGCTTGATGCTTTGCCGGCAGGAACGAGCTGCCGTACAATCGCACGCCACCGTGCATGGTCGGGGGGTCCAGCGCCACGAACGCGGGAAGGTCTTCATTCTCATTGCCCATCCCATAACTGACCCACGCTCCGACACTGGGGCGTTCAAACGCCGCTTCGCCGGTATGCAAACGCAAGACGGCTTGGCCGTGCGCTTCGCCTTCCGTGTGGAGACTTTTGATGAAGCACAACTTGTCGACGATTTTGGCCGTGTGCGGGAACAACTCCGAAACCCATTGGCCGCACTGGCCGTGTTGTTTCCAATTCCATTTGACGCCGAATACTTTTCCGAGCCGATCGGGGCGAATCAAACCGGGCAGATCAAACGGGAGCGGGTTGCCGTGTTGTTCGTTCAGCAGCGGCTTGTGGTCGAACGAATCCATTTGGCTGACCCCGCCGTGCATGAACAGGAAGATCACCCGTTTGGCTTTGGCGGGAAAATGCGTTTGAGCGGCGAGGGCTTGCTGCGACGTCAGACCGGCGAGGGCGAGCCCGCCGAATCCGCAAGCGGCCGAGCGAAGGGCGTCGCGTCGAGAGTGGAGATAGTTGTTCATGGCTTTCGATCGTGGCACGGTGGTGTCAATCGAGGAACTGGAATTGGGTGCTGCCGATGATCGCTTGGCAGACTTTTAGCATGTCGTGCGAAGTCAACCCGGGATCGCCGTCGGCTTGTGCTTTCACGTACTGTTTCAGCAGAAACGATTCTTGAGACGTCGGCGCTCTCGAGACGACCGTTTGCATGACATCGTCGATCAAATCACCGAGAACCTTGCCGTACGCGTCCGGACTCAACGATTCGTTGTCGGGCCCAGTGTAAGACGCAAGGATGCGATTCCCGATCGCTTCGGCCGACGTTTGCACGAATTCACTGTTCAGGAAATACAGCGACTGCGGCGCGACGATCGTCCGCGGTCTCGCTCCGGTCACCATCGTATTGCTGGCCGCGTCGAACAACTGCAGCACGTGCGGTTCGACCGTACGGATGACCGGTTGATAGACCGTGCGGCGGTTGTCCTGGATGTTCAAGTATTCGCCCAAGTTGCTCGCGTCGCCGATCGGCAGCGTTTGCAAGATGTTTTCGTTGGGACCACATTGCAGGTCCCCGCGCAGCGAGAGCAGCGTGTCGCGAATTTCCTCCGCCTCCAGACGCCGCCGGTTTTGATGAGCCAGCAACCGATTCTCCGGATCGGCCGCGTCGGAGACGTCGACGGATCGACAGTAAGCGTCAGACAAAACGATCTCGCGAACGAGTCGTTTCAAGTCCCAGCCACTGTTGATGAACCGAATCGCCAGATGGTCGAGCAGTTCGGGATGCGAAGGCGTATCGCCGGTTGTCCCAAAGTTGTCGACGCTTCGCACAATGCCTTCGCGAAACAGGTGCTTCCACACTCGATTGACGTACACCCGCGCGGTGAGCGGATTCTGTGGCGACGTGATCCATTGGGCAAGCTCCGACCGACCACTTTGGTTGCCCGGGACTTCCGGCTGGCCCGCGTAAGATGCGACTTGCAAGAAGCCTCGGGGCGCGACCGCCCCTTTGCTGGACGCGACGCCGCGAATACGGATTTCGAGATCGGTGATAACGTCCGCATCGCGAACGGCCATCGCGTGAGGTGGCATCTCGGCAAGCAACGTCATCAGTTCGTTTTGGGCAACTTGCACAGCCTCTTCCGCTTTCGCAAGTTTTTCGTCATCGACCGTTTCATCTTTCTGTGAGCTTTCTTTCGTCGTTATCTCATCGAGCGACTTCTTCGCCTGAAAGCGATTACGAACCGCTTTGACCCAGCGATAACGGTTTCCATCCAAGAATGCGCCCAGCTTTTCGTCTCCGCCCGGCCCCAAGCCGCGTCGCTGCCAATCGGACTCGTCGTCTTTCGGGCCGCCGATGCGATCGACCAACGTCGATGTGCTGGCCATGATGCCGGCCATAGCGTAATAGTCGGAATGGGGCAACGGATCAAATTTGTGATCATGACAGCGGGCGCAACCCAGCGTCATACCGAGCAAGGATTTGCCGATCGTGTCGACTTGTTCGTCGATCACATCGAGGGTGAGTTGTTCTTTGTCGAACGTGCCGAGCACTTTGGACCCGAGCAACAGGTAACCCGTCGCGATAAAATTTTCGTCACGTTCGGCTTGCGATTCGGCGGGCAACAAATCACCGGCGATCTGTTTGCGAATAAATTCGTCGACGGGCATGTTGCGGTTGATCGCGTCGATGACCCAGTTGCGATACCGCCACGCGTTGTGGAAGGGAACATTGAAGCTCGATCCGTTGCTGTCGGCATACCGCGCGACGTCCATCCAGTGACGTCCCCATTTTTCACCAAAGCCTGGATCGGCCAGTAGCGAATCGACATACCGGGCGTATTGGTCAGGATCGGACAAATCTTGATGCGACGTCGTGCTCGGGTCCGGGGGAAGTCCGGTCAGGTCGTACGCAACGCGACGGGCAAGCGTGGCCGAGTCCGAGCGCTTCGACGGTTGCAGTGCGGCGTCTTGCAGGCCTTGGTTGATGAAGCCGTCGATGTCGGTGTTCGACGATGCTTCTTGATGATCAAGCGGCCGGAACGCCCACCAATGCCGACCGGCATCGATGTCGATCGTTTTGCGCTGAGCGGCTCGGCCGTCTTCGCGAGGATCGACGGCACCCGATTCGATCCACTTTTGAAGGAGCGTCCGCTCGGGTTCGGGAAGTTTGCCGTCGGGTGGCATCTCCAACCCGGCGACTTCATGGTTCACGACCCGCCACAGCAAGCTCTTGTCGAGCCGCGAGGGCACGATGGCGGGACCGGAATCGCCGCCGACGGTCCAACCGGCTTTCGAATCGAGGACCAGTCCGCCGCTCGCCTCACCGCTGTCATGACTGTGGCAGTCGTAGCAGTTGTTTTGCAGAATCGGCTCGATGTATTCCTGGAAGAATGCGGCATCGTCGGCGCGGGCGGTTGGGAAGGAACCCAGCGTCAGAAAAATCAGAATGAGGTGACGATGGAAAGCCGACAGACACGAAAATCTAAACATCGCTGATCGCTCCCGTGCTGTCGGCGAATCGTTCGATGTTGACGTTCGCCCGCTTAGCCAACGTCAACCACAGGTCCGCCAGCGGTCGGTGCCCGGAGTACTGCTTGAATCCGGCGTGATTGACCAAACCGCCGGCCAACAAGACTTGCAAGTCGGCGTAATTGTGTTTGTCACCGTCGCTGATGCCGCTGCCCATCACGATGCAACAGCGGTCCAACAAAGTACCGTTCCCTTCGGGAATGCTTGCCAATTGCTTGACAACGTAAGCGTACAGGTCGACGTGAAAACGATCGATCTCGGTGATCTTGGCTTTCGCCTCGTCACCCTTGGTATGCGTCAGCACGTGGTGGTTTTGTGGCGAGTCGAACACGCCGTCGAACATTCGGGGACTGTCCCAACGTTCGGGATCGACGATCAACGTCGCGACGCGGGTCAGGTCCAGCCGAAACGCGTGGACGATCAGATCGCCCATCAGACGCAAGTACTCGTCGCGACGCTCGGGGATGCCGGCGGGCTGCGGGAAGGGCGGTTCGGCGATCCTGGCGGTGGCCCGTTGGGCCGCCTGAATTCGTCGTTCGGTTCGACGGACGCTTTCGAGGTACTCGTCAAGCTTCATCCGGTCCGCGGAAGAAAGGCGGTTCGCCAAACGAGTCGCCGAACGCCGGACGCTGTCGAGCACACTTTGGTTGAGCACGTCGCCGTCGGGCCGACCGAACAAGCGGTTGAAGGCGGTGCGAGGATTCTTTTCGGTCTGGGCGGCGTGTCCGGGGCCGTACCACGAGATGCACTCGAAGTACTTGGTTTCTTTGCGGTTGGTGAAGTCGTTGCAGCTCAATTCCAAGGAGGGCAACGGTGTGTCGCCGCCGAGTTGCCGGGCAAGCCATTGATCGAGCGTCGTGTTGGTGGGAAAGCCGCCGTCGAGCGTTTCTTGCGGCGCCGAACTGGTCAACCAACACGACCCGCACTGGGCATGGACGCCGGTGCCGGGGACGAACTGGCGATCGAGCCCCGAGAGCAGCGAGACTTGATCCCGCACCGATTCGAGAGGCGTCAGCGCCGGTGCGAGTTCCCACGATTCGCCTTCGCTTGACGGCAAAAACGTTTCTTGGTTGTAACCGTTGGGGGTGTAGATGAACGCGTAACGTTGTGGCAGCTCGGTGCCGGACTCCGAACCTCGGGCGAGTGACTCCAGCCACGGCAACGCCAACACGCCACCGGCGGCCGAGCGAAGGAGATGTCGCCGGGGAACGCCGGCGTTGCGACTGATATCGTGTCGATTCATGGCTGGTTCCTGACGTGCCGGAAGGGATACGAAAGCACGATGCCTTCAATGATGTCGGACATGCGATAACCGTCACGCGACGTATCAGCGACGATCTGATCGATCGCCGGCATGTCAAAGTGTTCCAACTTGCGACCGAGTGCGTAGCTGAGCATGTGTTCGACGAAGCCTCGCACCAATTCCTGTTCGCCGGCTCGGATCGCGTCTTTGAATTCGGCGGGACTAGCGAAATCGCGATCGTTCCATGTTCCGCTGGCGTCGACCGGTTGTTCGCCGTCGTGCGTCCGCAGTTCGCCCATCGCGTCGAAGACCTCGAGCGAGAAGCCGGGCGGGTCGATGCGGCTGTGACAGGAATTGCAATTCGGATCACTGCGATGCTTCTCGAACAGTTGACGTACGGTCTTGGTTTGCGGTGCGTCGCTGTCCTCGCTGACCGCTTCTTCCAATACGAACGCCACCTTGGGTTCACTCGGCGGGCGATTGAAAACCGTTTCCAGCAACCACGCGCCACGTTTGATCGGGCTGGTACGAAACGGCAGCGACGTCAACGTCAGCGGACCGGCCATCGTCATCACGCCGCCGCGCGTGCGATCGGGCAGCGGCGTTCGGAACCAGGTCTTGGCGACCGATCGGTCTTGCAACGTTTCCGGGACCAAACCCGCAGCGGCAGCCGACGATCGCGCAGCGTTATAAGAATCTTCTAAATCATACAATTTTGCGAGTTGTAGATTCAGCCATGTGAAATCCGGATCGTAAAGATCCAAGATCGAGCGATCTTCCGCCATCACGGTTTCAAACAACAACAACGCTTCGATCATCATCGGACCGTGTAGCGTCGATTTGCCTTGGGGACCGGAATAGAATTTCTTGAACAGTTTGCGATCGGGTTTGGAACTGTAAAGTTGGTCGAGTCGCAACCACTGGACGGCGAACGATTCGGACAGTTCTCGAGCGTGAGAACGCTTGGCCAGCATCCGCTGAACTTGCGTTCGCAAGACTTCCCGATCTTGGATCGAACCTGACTTCGTGACGGACAACAGTTCATTGTCCGGCATCGACGACCACAAGAAATAGCTCAGACGATTGGCTAATTCAAAACTCCCCAGTTCACGCACGGGCTCTCCGGCGTCGATGATCGGTTCGGACAGGAACAAAAATTCGGGTGACGACAGCACCGCTTGAACCATGCGGCGAAGGGCTTCGGGTTCGGAGTCGCCCGCTGCGATTCGCTCCTTCACCAAAGCGTGCATCGACTGAAGTTCGCTTTGGGTGACCTCGCGTCGGGACGCGTGGAACAGGAATTGGGCGATCCGTTGTTTTAAGGCTGTTTTCGATCGGCCACGCGGTTTCTCCGTCGCCGGTTTCGTTGTTTCAGCGGCGATTGCCGCGCGGCCGGGGTTGGCGAAGATGAACCCGAAGTCGTCTAGCAAGACGTAGTCGCCGGAGAACTCCGAACCGTCGACGGCCAATTTGTCGATCGATTTCCCGGGCGGTGCGACCCACGAAAAGAAGACGTTGCCGGTGTCGTCGCCGATGCCGACTTCCCGCGTGATGCGTTGACCGTCGGACAAAACGGCCGACAAGCGAACGGTACCGCTTCGGTTTCGTCGGGCGAGGACGCAGACGCCGAGATGTTGGATCTGAGGCTCGAAGTCGCCTTCGCCTTGAAACGTCAACTCAAAAACTTTCTCGTTCTTTTGACGATTGGTCAGCAGATGATCGCCGGATGTTTCGTCGGCGGTTGCGAAGGACGCCAACCAGAGGTCAACGTTGGGATTGATGACCAGCGTGTCTTGCCGGACGCGGAGTTTCACCAAGCCGCCTTTCCCGGCGATCGTTTGATTGCTGATTTCGGCAGCGATATCAAACGTCCCGCCGCTGCCACGCTCAAATGCGTCGGTCAACTCGCTTACAAAACTGTTGTAGCCCGTGTCGTTCTGGGCAGCCTGTGTGCCGATTCGATCTTTCGCCGCGAAATCGGGACTCAACGAAGTTGCTTCGGAAGGCAAAGCAGCTTGCACGGGTTTGGGCGGGTCGACGGCCAGCAGATCCTGAAGGACGCGACTGTCCTCGAGCAGCCGATCGCTTGATGCGATCGCGGCAGCCATTTCCAGATACTTTTCAAACAACAGGGGCGAAAAATTCAATGCGTCGCCGCGGTTGGCAAACCCGTGTTCGGCGCGGTTGTCGCCGGGCAGGCCTCTTTGCGGCAGCAGCACGTCATACTTTTGGCCGTATTCTCGCATCGACGTTTCCACGACCCCGAGTCGGCTGATCGGCGACGCAGAAACGTCGCTACGTCCGGTGAAGTAATCCTTGTCGGCGACGGGCAAACGCTCGGGGAACATGAAGATGTCGTAACCCAGTCCGAACAAGTCGCGGACCGTGTTGTTGTATTCCAATCGGGTCAGACGACGCAGGATCGGCTTGCCCGGATCGAGCGTTTTGAGGCTCGGATCAGGTCGCGAGAGCGCTTGACGGGCGAAGGCGAGAAGGCTCGCTCGCTGATCGTCATCGAGTTCATACCCCGAGTCCTGCAGCGGCATCTGTTTGGCTTCCACCACGTCGAACAACGACTTCCAAAGCGAACGATCTTGGTCGACGTCATCGAGCGAGCTGAAACGCGAAAGGTCGACGGTGCCCTCTTGGTCGTCCGCGTTGTGACAGTCGATGCACTGCTCCATCAAGATCTCGCCGATCGGACCAAACTCCGGTGACGTTGCCGTCGCTCGCTGTGGCAGTCCCGACAAAAGGAACAACACCAACAGGGACTTGATCCATGCGTTGGTCGGTGACGATCCGGGTTGCCGTTCAAGGCGGCCGGCCGCGGACCGCGTGGAATCAGTTCGCATCGCCCACGGATAACTGCCCGGCTTGATCAGGTACAACGGCGAGTTCTCGTCGATGGACCGCAAGGCCACGATGCCGTCGCCGGCGTTGGCAACGGCGATCAGCCGCTGATACCCTAGTTCTCGGACCAACGTGGACGCCGTCCGTCCGCCTTCGATCCAAACTTGAGCCGGCCGGCAATGGGCCAGCACGCGGGCGGCGACTCCGGTCAGCTTTTCGATCCTCGCTTCGGGCAAGCCGCCGGCAATGTCCAGGGCGCGAATCGCCGCGCGTCCGCACCTGACCAGGATTTGGCAAACTTCGCTTGCCACCTCTTCGGACGTCTTCGTTTCGTGCAGAGGAACCAGCGGCCAATCATCACAACGCGACACGCTGGACCCGCTGATCAACAAGACGTCCCCATCGGATGGAAGCGGTGGGATACCGGCATCGATGACCGGACGAAGTTGGTGATTGGGATGTCCCGCGGCCACGCAAACGTCCAGCACGGCTTCGAAGAATTCGGCCCCGCCCGCTGCCAACGTCGTCGCCCGTCGCGAAAACCAGTGCCTCGCGTGTGCCTGCAAATCGGCTGAACTGCTCGCGTCCCCGATCTCGGTCGCATCGCAGTCGGTCAGCAACCCGGCAGCCTCATCGGTGTGGCGGGGGTGCTCGGGGTCTTTTGCGAATCGGGTTTCGTGCAAAGGAACGTTGTCGATGAAGACTTTGCCGCCGACGACCGTTCGACGTTTGCGAGGATTGCCGCAGACCAGCAAACAATCTTGAAATCCACCGGCCGCTCGCATCGCCGCGATCTCGGCCGCCACCTCGCCACGCAACAGCGAGTCGACCTTTTTGAACACCGCATCCGGCTGAAGCCGTAGCGATTGCGTCGTCAATTCAAGCACCGTCGCGGCCGCCGCCGCCGGGTCCAACGAACGGCTATCTGCATCAATGACGACCACGTCGGCGGGGGAAGCGTCGACGCGCCCGATTTGAACTTCGGCGGAAAGGCCGAATCGCAACGCGGCGCCGGCGACTTCCGCCGCGCCGGTCAAATCATCCGCAATGACGATCATCTTCATGAGGGAATCTCCTGGCCGCGGTGAAGCTTGGCCGCCAAGCGGATCGCTTGAAGCATGCTGGTGGGGTCCGCATCGAAACGATTCCAGGCGATGTCCAACGCCGTGCCGTGGTCGACGCTGGTGCGGACGATCGGCAACCCCAACGTTGTGTTCACCGCCGTTTCAAAACTGAGTGCCTTGAGCGGAATGTGGCCTTGATCGTGGTACATGCAGATGAACGCGTCGGTGCGTTGTCGTCGCGCGGGCAAGAAAGCGGTATCGGGAGGCAGCGGACCTTCGATGTCGATGCCGAGCGACCGAGCAGATTCGATGGCGGGAACGATGAATCGCTCTTCTTCACGATTGCCGAACAAGCCGCTTTCACCGGCGTGGGGATTCAAGCCACAAACGACTAGGCGCGGAGGGCGGCCCTGGATGCTGCGGATCGCCCCGTCGGTCAACTCGATCACGTCAAGCACACGACCGGTCGAGATCAATCCGGGGACGTCACACAGCCCGACATGCGTGGTCACGAACGAACACGTCAGCGCGTCGGACGTCAGCATCATGCAAGCTCGCGTCGACCGGGTCAGAGCCTCAAAGATCTCGGTGTGCCCCGGATGTTCGACGCCCGAGAAGCGAAGAGCCTCTTTGTGAATCGGCCCCGTCACGACACCGGCGACTCGACCGGCCAATGCCGCCTCGATCGCGGCGGTGATGTAGCGATACGACGCCCTGCCGGTTTCCGCCGTGACCTTGGCCGGTTCCCAACGATCGCTCAGCGAATCGACGTGCAGCACCGAAGTGCCGTTCGTTTTTGCGATCGTCAACGCTTCGTCCAACGTTTCGGCGACCGATGGCATCGTCAGTCCCGCGTCGCGGCTCAGTCGGGCAAAAACATCGGCATCTCCGAAAAGGGCCAGTCCGTGATCGTCCGATCCGCGACGTTCGCACGCTTTTAGGGACACTTCCGGCCCGACCCCGGCGGGGTCGCCCATGGTGACGGCAAGAATGGGGGAGGGATGCACGACGAGAGGCCCCGGCAGGCTGCACGCGAAATGGGCAAATCTGCATGCAGTTTACCCGGGCCGGGCGGCGTCGTCAATTCTGCGTGCAGCCGACGGGCCGGGAAACCGCGCCGGCGGCCAGCGCGCGGGGCGTTCGCCGTGCCGAAGCCGGCGATGGGGTTGCGGCACAATGTCGCTGGCCGTATCGAGGTGCTTGTCAGTGCGGACCGCTGGCGGCAATACTACGCCCGGCCAAGTCGGCGGCCGTTGAATCGCGGCGACCACCTTTCTCAAGCACCTTCTCGTTCGCTCGAATCCAGTTTTCCGGTTGGCTGTACGCCGCATCGGACGGTTGGCGAAGGTAGCAAGCACACTTTATCAGTCTTGTCTGTCGGGCAAGTCACGTGAGCGGTAGACAAGGCGGTCCAGGCGGTAAGTCCCGGTGGGCCGTTACGATGCCGCTCGATCACGCGTCATTCCTGTTACTTCGAACGAATCGGACCAAGCCTTTTTGCGAAGGCCAGCGATCATGCAACGGTTTTTGTTTCCCCGCTGGGTCAACCCTTTCCTGGCCGTTTTCGGCCTGGCCGCTGTCGGCGGTGGCGGTTATGCCGCCGTGATGGGTGGGCTGATCACGGACCCCCAAACGCTGAACGTCGGCTACATGCCGGAGCAGCCGGTGCCCTTCAGCCACGCCCTGCACGCGGGGCAATTGAAGATGGACTGCCGTTACTGCCACAACACGGTGTTCGACGCCGCCCACGCGGCCATCCCGCCGACCGCCACCTGCATCAATTGCCACAGCCCGGCGAACGAAGACGGTGTGACGGCGTTGGCTGCGGTGCGGACGGACAGCACGAAGTTGCGGCCGATCCACGAGAGCTGGGAGACCGGCAAAAGCGTGGCTTGGAAGCGGGTCCACAACCTGCCCGAGTACGTCTATTTCAACCACGCCGCCCACGTGAATTCCGGTGTCAGTTGCAAGACGTGCCACGGCCGCATCGACCAGATGGAAGTGGTTTATCAGCACGAGGAGCTGTCGATGGCTTGGTGCATCAATTGTCACCGCAATTTCAAAGAGGAACTGCGACCTCAGGAATTCGTGACGAAGCTGGATTGGGAACCGCCGGCCGACTGGGACGACGCAGCCGTCGAGGCTCATGTGCAGGAGTTCAACATCAACCCTCAAGTCCACTGTGCGGTTTGTCACCGTTGATTTCCGCTTCCGACGTTGACGTCTCCTCGGCCGCGAGGCATGGCCGAGTCCGACGTTTTCACCCACACCTCCCCTTTGATCGTTGATCCTGTCGACATGGTTTGTCCTTCCCACAAGCACACCGCTGCGGCCGATGATTCAGCTCCGTCCTCGGGCAATCGTGCCCGGTTTTGGCGAAGCCTGTCGCAGTGGCAGCAGACCGACGATTTCAATCAGTACCTGCAGCGTGAATTCCCCGTCGCGGCATCCGAGTTCCCCAGCGGCGTATCGCGGAGGCGTTGGTTGCAGATCATGGGGGCGTCGCTGGCGATGGCCGGGACCGCGGGCTGTCGCTATCCCGAGGAGCTGATCGCCCCGTTCGTCCTGCGTCCCGAAGGCCGGGTTCCCGGCGAACGATACGAACGGGCGACGAATTTCGAGCTGGCCGGTCGCGTCTACAACCTGTTGGTCAGTTGCGTCGACGGTCGCCCGCTGAAGATCGAGCCGAACACGATGCACCCGTCCGGTGGCGGCACGGACGTTTTCTCGCAAGCTTCGATTCTCTCGCTTTACGACCCCGATCGTGCCCGCGTCGGCGACGGCCCGTCGCTTCGCAAAGACGAAAACGGCCGGCGTTATGCGGCCGACTGGGACGAGTTTTCCCGTTACGGCCGGGCCCTGGTGCGAACGGCCGAAGGCGATCAAGGCCGATCCCTGGCCGTGTTGATGCCGCCCACGCAATCGCCGTCGCTGGTGCGAATGGTTGAAAGCCTGCAGAAGAAATTGCCCGAGGCGTCGATCGTTCGTTTCGACCCCGTCACCGACGGCGTGATGCGGCAAGCGACTCAGGCCGCGTTCGGTCGGGAAGGCCATCAAGTCTTGGAGCTGGAAGACGCGAAAGTCATCGTCAGTTTCCAGTCGGATTTCCTGGGCAACGACTCGGCAATGATCCGCAATGCCGCCGGTTTCGCCAAGAATCGTGACCCGGTCGCCGGAGAAATGAGTCGATTGTATGTCGTCGAAGGCGGTTACACGCAGACCGGGGCTGCGGCGGATTCGCGGCTTGCGCTCCGGCCGAGTCAGATGCCGGCCGTTTTGTCCGAACTCGGTCGACGGGTCGACGCGATCCGAGCCGACGAGCCTCACGAACACCCCGAGGCCGGCAAGGCTTACGACGAACTGGATCACGCGGCCCGCCTGGAACGATTCCTGGACGCGGTCGCCCATGACTTGGCCGACGCCGGTGACGCCGCGGTCGTGGTCGTCGGCGAGCACTTGGGTGCCCGAGCGGTGGCGGCCGGCATCCGCCTGAACGAGAAGCTCGGATCTTTGGGCAGACTGCAGCGATTCAACGACCCCGTCGATGCCGAACTGAAAAACGTGATCTCGCTGACCGATTTGGTGGAAAAGATTGACGCGGGCGGCATCGATTCGCTGATCATCGCCGGCAGCAACGTCGTCTATTCGGCCCCCGGCGATTTGGACTTCGCCGCGGCGATCGGCAAAGTCGAAAACAGTCTCTACTTGGGCGAATACGACGACGAAACCGGTTCGATCTGCGACTGGTCGGTCCCGGTCTCGCACCCGCTGGAAAGCTGGGGCGACTGCATCGACGCCGGCGGCCACTACGGCGTTTGTCAGCCGCAGATCTTGCCGCTGCTGGCCGGCAAAACGACGTCCGAGATCCTGGCGATCCTGTTGGGCGAATCGGAGACCGACGGCGAACAGATCGTCCGCCGAACCGCCGACACGATCGGCCCGGGGGCGCTGAGCAATCGTCAGTGGCGAACGCTGCTGCACGACGGATTCGCCGAAGACTTGCGGTCCGAGTCGGGCGAGTTCACCCTGAGCGGTGATGCGCCCGAGGCGATTACCGAGGCCCCCGTCGCCGCGGCCGCCGCCGACCAAGACGACATCGAAGTCATCTTCCAGCCCGCCGACGGCCTTTACGACGGCCAGTTCGCCAACAACGGGTGGCTTCAGGAATTGCCCCAGTCGTTGACGAAATTGACGTGGGACAACGCGGCCGTCATGAGCCCGTCGACGGCCGAGACGCTTCGGGTCAGTCACGGTTCGATGGTCGCGCTGCGTCAAGGCGATGCCCTGGTGACCCTGCCGGTTTACGAGATGCCGTCCTGTGCCCCCGGCGTCGTCACGACGTCGATCGGCTACGGCCGCGAGCGAGCCGGGATGGTGGGCGGATTCGCCGACGAGGAAGTCGAAACCGTCGGCACCGACGTGGCCCCGATCCGTCGCAGCGACGGGATGTTGATCGCTTACAACATGGAAGCCCGTCCGCGGTACGTGGAATACGACCTGGCGACGACCCAAGATCACTGGGCGATCGATGAGCTCGGTCGCGACGAAGCCGAAGCCCGCAGTTTTCAATTGGTCCGCGAGGGCACGACGGCGTTGCTGGAAAAGCTGCCCGAGTTTGTCGAAGCGAAAGGCCCGCACGTCCCCAAAGTCGGCCCCAACGGGTCGCTGTGGGAGGAACCGATCGACCAGATCGAAACGCAGCAGGAGAGCTTGCCGCAGTGGGGCATGTCGATCGACTTGACCAAATGCACCGGCTGCAACGCTTGCGTGATCGCTTGCCAAAGCGAGAACAACATTCCGATCGTCGGCAAAGAACAAGTGCTGAACAGTCGCGAGATGCACTGGTTGCGGATCGATCGTTATTTCCAGGGCGACCCCGAATTCGCCGACATCGTGCAGGAGCCGGTCGCCTGCATGCACTGTGAAACCGCACCTTGTGAACAAGTTTGCCCGGTCGCGGCGACGGTTCACACCGAGGATGGCATCAACGCGATGGCTTACAACCGCTGCATCGGCACGCGGTATTGTGCGAACAACTGTCCGTTCAAGGTCCGCCGTTTCAATTACTTCAATTACAACGAAGACGTCGGCGTCGGCTACGGCATCGACGCGTTTCCGGGCACGATCGAAGACGCCAATCGTAAACTCCAGGCTTTGGTGCTGAACCCCGACGTCACCGTTCGCGGCCGTGGCGTGATGGAAAAATGCACCTACTGCGTCCAGCGTGTCGAAGCCGCCAAGATCCAGGCCCGCAAAGAGGGCGGACGGCCGATCGCCGACGGCGACGTGATCACGGCTTGCCAGTCGGCCTGCCCGACCTCCGCGATCGAGTTCGGAAACATCAGCGATCCGAGTTCCAAGGTCGCCAAGGCCCGCGAGGACGTGCGGACCTACGGGCTGCTGGAACAACTGAATTTGAAGCCGAGAACGACGTTCATGGCACGCATCCGCAACACGCCGGCGAGCTTGATGACGTCCTCGATCGTGACGCCGGTATCCGGAAGGCCAT
>CAYVRC010000124.1:0-17461 GCA_964453205.1 uncultured Pirellulaceae bacterium
CGACGACCAAATGCCACAACACAATCGCGACGACGGATAAGTCCAGGGCTGTCAGTGGCGACCAGAACCGCGATCCGGAATGAATGCAAAAAGCGATCAGTCCGATCGCCGCGGTTGCCGCGGGCACGCCGAGCGGGAACGCGCCGAAAGAGATCTCGAACCAGCTGGCTGACAACAACGATGTCGCCATGCCGACGCCCAGCGCCTGTAATTTGCCAAATCGCCAACCGACGACTGCGGCAGTCGATACGGCAGCCGCCAAAAAAATCCAAAAAGCGGTTTCAACGCTGAGCATCGCGGGAACATCCGTGTAAAGCTGGAAAACATCGGGCGAAACTTAGCTTATCAAAGCGTGGAGCGGTCAGCAGGCACTCGGTACGCGGACTCGATTGCGGAAGGTGGCGACTATTTGGTAGACCGGCACTTGTTTCGTGAAAGCTTTTCCCGGCGATCCCTTTTCTTTCCTTCCGACGGAGCCGACTGATGGATCAAACGCTGCTGAAAATCGGTTCGGCCGTGGTCTTTCTGGCCGCCTGCACGATGCTCGGGCATGCCTACATGGTTCAAAGGAACGACGAACGACTCGTCACGAATTCGGGCGAATCGGTGCCGAGCCGACGGGACGACGCATCGGTGGCCGCCCGATCACGGCAAGAACTGCGAATCGAATTCGGCAAATTCGCCGGCGGAGAGTCATCCCGTGCGAACGGACGTGACCGCCGGTCCGGCGATACTCTCGATGAAAACAACGACACACGACTGGTCGGATACGACGCCCAACAGTCGCCGCGACTTCAGCCGCTGGTCCGGGTCGGCCGCATCGGTGACGTTCCTCGCCTGCGAGACGTCCGATCACTGGAGACGCTTCCGCGGACCGCCGGCGAGCTTCTGCGGGCTTACCGAGACGCCGGCGACCGAGGCTGTCAACTTCTGAGCGAGGGCGTGGCGACCGAGGCGCCGCTGTCGGTGACCCGAGACGGTCACGGTCGGCTGGGACGAATCGGCGCCGTCACGATCGGACTGGAACTGGCCGACGAAGGTCGCAACAAACTGCCCAAGATTGCCCTGAACCAGGTGTTACAGTATTTCCGGAATCATCGTTTGGCCGTTCAGCCGGTCGTTTATCATGACGACCAGGGTCGGTTCTACTTCGGGAACGAATGCAAAGCCGCGTTTTATTCGATGCAGCGATCCGGATCGACGATGACGCCCGAGCCGATGATCGAATCTGCCGTGGCACGGTTCCGAGTCCTCGGCCTGATGGCGTCGACGGAATTCGGTCCAGCCGGCTCATCCGAAAAAGGCTCGGGCCGAACCTTGGTGCTCGCATTCGCCTTTGAGCAAGCCGACGACCTGCTGACCGGTGGCACGGGACGTCGCCAAATTCACGAGATGATGTTCTTGCATTTGCCCGTGGACTTCGCCCCCGAGCGGCCAAGACTGGACGTCTTCATCACGCGAAACGAAGGCCAAGATTTGCACCGTTTGAACACAGGGTCGTTGGATCTCGGATCCGGCACCGCTTCGATCACCGCCGAGGTCCGCTTCGACAAAACCGTGTTGCTCGGCCTTTATCCGGCCGAGCCCGTCGTGACGGACATTCAGTTCGGCTCCGGCGGTTCGATTCCGATGGCGGCGTTGGCAAGCAAGATCCGTCCGAGGAAAACCGGGGACCAGCAGTCGTCGGCCGATGTCCTGGATGCCTTCGATTCGCTTGCCTCGGACTCGGGGGGCGAGCAAAAGGCTGCCGATCCGGCCGAATCTTGGCTCGACCAACTTCGCCGGGAAAAAGAAGGCCAGTTCCAAGCGACCTTCGGCGATCGTTAACCGTTGTTGTCACGTCCGGAGAACCGAAAACCGGTCCGGCCGGTGGCCCGGTGGGAGACGGGAAGATCGTGAGCTTTGGCCCTTTCGCCGGATAAGGTTTCTCGCTACACTCCCGAGCTTCCGAAACATCAAAAAACCGTCCAATCGACCGGAAAATTCGACCGATGGCCAAAGGCAAATCCAAAGTCAAAACGCACAAAGGGACCAAGAAAAGGTTCCGATTGTCCGCCACGGGCAAAGCGATGCACCGTCAAAGCGGGACCAGCCACTTGGCCCAGGGGCTCAGCAACAAGCGTCGTCGCAATCTGCGTGGCACCACTTCGGTCGACACCTGCATGGAGCCGACCATCCATGCCGCCTTGAACGGTTACAGCAACTAGTTCGGGTCGCCCCCGATTCTCGCTTCTGACCTCCACGCGTCATTCGACCCGCGACCTTTCATCCGCATGGGCATCAACACCGGCATCACGATTGCCGGGGCCTGATGACGGAACGATTTTCATGACCCCCCGACCGGCATTCATCAAGGAATTCATTCATGCGTACCACCAAAGGTGCCGCCCGTAACAAGGCCAAAAAACGTCTTTTCAAACGAGCCAAGGGCTTTCGTGGCGGGCGTGGAAATCTGACGCGGACGGTCAAGGAAACGCTGGTCCGCAGTGGTGCTTACGCCTTTCGCGATCGCCGCGTCCGCAAACGTGAATTCCGCAAGTTGTGGATCATCCGGATCAACGCCGGGGTCAGGGAACACGGTCTTCGTTACAGCGAATTCATTCACGGGCTGAAATTGGCCAACATCGAAATGGATCGCAAGATGCTTTCGCAGATGGCGATCGAAGACAAAGCCGGCTTCAAGGACGTTTGCGACAAGGTCAAGGCCGCCTTGGCCGAGCAGCCCGCGACGGTTTAGCGGGCCGGCATGTCGCTCCAAGAATTCGTCACCGCCCTGGACGATTTGGCCGATGACGCCAAACGTGCATTCGACGCCGCGTCCGACCCGGAGACGCTGGAGGAAGCCCGCGTCCGGTTCTTGGGCGCCAAGAAAGGTCTTCTCAAAACCGTCCAAAAACGCATCGGCAGCGTCGGCAAGGAAAACATGCCGACGGCCGGTCAACGTCTGAATCAAGTCAAATCGCTGATCGAGGAAACGTTCCAGTCCACCAAGGACCGTTTGATCGACGGCGGCGAAAGTGATTCCGACCCGACCTTCGATCCGACGTTACCGGGAGCTGCACCGGAGATCGGCCACGTCCACCCGATCACGCAAACCGTTTCGCACTTGATGGAAATCATGGGCCGGATGGGTTTCGAAGCCGCCGAAGGCCCCGAGGTCGAAGATCCCCACCACAATTTCGTGGCGCTCAACATCCCGGAGGATCATCCGGCCCGCGATCCGCTGGACAATTTTTATTTGGCCGTCGGTGAAAATCAGTCCGATCGCAACGTCGAAGGCTCGCGGTTGCTCCGCAGCCAAACCAGCACCGTCCAAATCCGCGTGATGGAGAATTCGCCGCCGCCGATCCGCGTGATTTCGCTCGGCCGCGTCTATCGCCCCGACGCACCCGATGCGACCCACTTTCCGATGTTTCATCAGATGGAAGGGTTGATGGTGGACAAGCACGTCACGATGGCGAATTTGAAAACCGTGCTCAGGATTTTTGCCACCAATTATCTCGGCGACGACGTCGAGATTCGTTTTCGCCCGTCGTTCTTTCCGTTCACCGAACCGAGTGTCGAAGTCGACTTCTTGTGGGACGGCACGTGGGTCGAGTTCGGCGGTGCCGGCATGGTCGACCCCGACGTCTTTCGCGCGGTCGGTTACGACCCCGAGGAAGTCTCCGGGTTCGCCTTCGGACTAGGCGTCGAACGCTTGTGCATGCGTCGTCACGGGATCACCGACATTCGCGATTTGTACAGCGGCGACCTGAGGTTCTTGCGACAGTTCTAGGCCAAGCAATCCCGCACGATTTCGCCGAACACGTCGGTCAGTCGGAAATCGCGGCCTTGGTGCTTGAAGATCAGGCGTTCGTGGTCGATTCCGAGCAGGTGCAGCATCGTGGCGTGAAAATCGTGGACGCTGACCGGATTTTCCGCGACGTTGACGCTGTAGTCGTCGGTTTTTCCATAGTTCACGCCGCCCCGCGAGCCGCCGCCGGCCATCCACATCGTGAAGCAACTCGGATGATGGTCCCGGCCGTAGTTCTCACGGCTCAGTTTGCCTTGGGAATAGATCGTCCTGCCGAACTCGCCGCCCCAGATCACCAGCGTGTCGTCCAGCATGCCGCGTTGCTTCAGGTCTTGTAGCAGTGCGCCGGTCGCCTGATCGGTGTCCAAGCACTGCTGTTTGATCTGCTTGGGCAATTGGTTGTGCTGGTCCCAACCTTGATGGAACAGTTGAATGAACCGCACGCCCCGCTCGGCCAGTCGCCGGGCGATCAGACAGTTGTAGGCGAAACGTCCCGGTTTTCGCGCGTCCGTTCCGTAAAGCGAAAGCGTCGACTCCGATTCATCCGAAAGGTCCAACAACTCGGGGACCGACATTTGCATTCGATAAGCCAATTCGTACTGCGTGATTCGAGCGGCGATGTCCGGGTCGCCGATCTCGGTTTGCCGCAGCCGATTCAGCGACGCCAATCCGGTCAGCATCCGTCGTCGCATGTCGCGGCTGACGCCGGCGGGATCTTGAATGTCCAACACGGGGTCGCCTTGATTACGAAACTTGACGCCTTGGTGCTCGGTGTTCAAAAATCCGCTGCCCCAAAGTCGATCGTAAAGCGGTTGTCCGGCGCGTCCGCTGCCGCGACTGCTCATCGCAACGAACGTCGGCAAGTCTTCGTTTTCGCTGCCCAGGCCGTAGCTGAGCCATGACCCGATGCTGGGGCGGCCGGGGATTTGCGATCCGGTCTGTTGAAAGGTGATCGCCGGGTCGTGGTTGATCGCGTCGGTGTGCATCGATCGGATGATGCACAGATCGTCGGCGTGACGCGCGGTGTGGGGAAGCAGTTCGCTGATCCAGGAACCGGCTTCGCCGTGCCGCGTGAATTTGAATTTGGACGGCGCGACCGGAAAAGCCGTCTGCGCCGAACTCATGGTCGTTTTGCGTTCGTCCGGGTAGACACTTTTCGGCACGTCTTCGCCGAAACGATCGCTCAGCTCGGGCTTGTGATCGAACAGATCCATCTGCGCCGGACCGCCGGATTGGAACAGAAAGATGACCCGCTTGGCTTTCGCGGCGTGATGTGGAATCGAATCCGATGCCGACGAAGCCGTGGCCGAGTCGGTTTGCAATAAAGCGGAAAGTCCGAGCGACCCCAAGAACATGGATCGGCGGTTCAAAGTGGTGGGCGTCATAGTGCTTTCTCGGTAATCACCCGCCGGGGTTCGGGTGGAACGGATTGGCCTCGCGGCGAATCAAGGTTTGGTGACAGCTTCATCGAGATTCAGGATCAACGAGGCGGTCATCGTCATCGCGGCATGTCGGGTGACGTCGATCGGGTGGGGACCGGCCGATTCGCCGATCGACAGCAGCTGTTTCGCAGCCTTCGCATCGTTTTCGAAATCACGAACGAACCGGTGATGCGTTTGGCGAAGCGATTCGGCTTCTCGGTCGCTCGGCTTTCGTCCACAGATCAACAGGAACCCGTATTCGATCGGCGCGTCCGACTCGGTCAACATCCGATGAGCCAACCACCGCGACGCTTCGACGAAAATCTTGTTGTTCAGCAGCGTCAACGCTTGCAGCGGCGTGTTGGTCGGCTGGACGTCGACGGTACAGACTTCACGGGTCGCGGCGTTGAAATTCACCATCGTCGGCGGCGGAATGGTCCGCCGCCAGTACGTGTACAGGCTGCGGCGGAAAAGCTTGTCGCCGGAATCTTGAACATATTGGTTGTTGGACATCGACGACCAGATTTTGGGCGGCATGTACGGCTTGACCGAAGGTCCGCCGACGCGGTGCACCAGCAAGCCGCTGGCCGCCAAGGCTTGATCTCGGAGCATGTAGGCGGACATGCGTCGGCGCGGGAATCGTGACAGCCAGCGGTTTTGCGGATCACGCGGGGCCGATTCGCCCCACGCGGCGCTTTGCCGATACGTGTTGCTGGTCAAGATCATCCGCTGAATCGCTTGGACGTCCCACCCGCTTTGGATGAATCGGCCGGCCAAAAAATCCAACAGTTCGGGGTGTGACGGCAGTGAACCTTGGACACCGAAATTGTCGGCCGACGCGACCAGACCCACGCCGAAAAACTGCTTCCAAATTCGGTTGACCGCGACCCGAGCGGTCAACGGATGATCGTCACGGAACAACCACCGCGCCAATTCCAATCGATCGCTCGGCCGGCCGCCGACGGATGCCGGATCACCGATCCCGATCGCCGCGGGCACACCCGGGGCCACGGGCCGCGTCGGGTCCGGTTGATCGTATTGGCCACGCAACAGCACGAACGTTTCGCGGGGCGTTTCGCTTTCGTGCATCACCATGACGGTGCGAGGCGATCCGGCTTGGGGACGCCGAAGTCCGTTCCCTTCGGTTTCACGGGATCGGCGAAGCTTGACCGGTTCGGGCGCGATCGCTTGATCCTCTTGCGCATCGATCAACGGCCAGCTCGGCGGGACTTCGATGAACGGCGGGCTGTTGCCGTTGTTCGGTCCGACTCCCCATTCGGTGACGTTGTTGAAGTAAGCGAACAGGCGGTAATAGTCCTCGTGTGAAATCGGATCGTATTTGTGGTCGTGGCAACGCGCGCACCCGATCGTCAGTCCCAGAAAGATCGTTCCGAACGTATCGACACGATCGGCGACGTATTCGGTTCGCCATTCTTCGGGGATCGATCCGTCTTCGCTGTTGATGCGGTGGTTGCGATTGAATCCGCTGGCGATCTGTTGCCGAAGTGTCGCGCCGGGCAACATGTCCCCGGCCAACTGTTCGATCACAAATTGGTCGTACGGCATGTGCGAATTGAACGCGTCGATGACCCAGTCCCGCCAAACGTGTTGATAGCGATAGCGATCATTCTGATAGCCGTCGGTGTCCGCGTATCGTGCCGCTTCCAGCCATGGCACCGCCATGTGTTCCCCGTAGGCCGGATCACGCATCAAGCGATCGATCAAGTCACGCCAAGCCCCGTCGCGCCGGTCGTTGACGAAAGCGTCGATCTGGTCAGGTGTCGGCGGCAACCCGGTCAAGTCCAGCGTGACGCGGCGGATCAACGTCGCGGGAGAAGCCGTCGGGGAGGGCGGCAGATCTTGCCTGCGGAGCGTTCGGAGGACGAACGCGTCGATCGGATTGGCGGACCAACGATCGCCGGGCGACACCGGTGGGCTTGGGGCGTCGATCGGTCGGAAGGCCCAGTGGCCGGAGAATTCCGCGCCTTCTTCGATCCACTGTTCCAGAATCGCTTTTTGGGCGGCCGAGAGCGATTTGTTCAGGTCCGGCGGCGGCATGACTTGGTCGACGTCGTCGCTGTGGATTCGCCGGACCAATTCGCTGTCGTCGACCGAGCCGGGCCGGATCACGGACGCGGCCGAATCGGCTTCGTCCAAACGCAGATCCGCGTGCCGTGTTTCCGCGTCGGGGCCGTGACAGGCAAAGCAATGTTCCGACAGAATCGGACGAACGTCGCGGCCGAAATCGATGTCACCACCGAAAAGCAGCGAGGGAAAAAGCGACAAGGGGCAGGCCATCGTCGCGGCAACGTGAAGGCCGATCGCGACGACAAGAGGGCGGGGGCGGGGCGTCTTGATCATTACCCCATTGTAGCGACCGGCGTCAACGCTTGCAGTATTTCCGCCGAGGCATTCAAGCCGGCCCGGCTGGCCGTCAAACCGGCTCGGCTGGCCGTTTTTCGTAGCGGACGCGATACACCGGGATCGCGTTCTCGCGGCTGCGTTTCTCGAAATGGGTGCGATAGTCCAGCGGGTGTCCCGATTCCGCTTCCTCTTCGGGAATCGGGACGCCGAACCGGGGCACCGACGCGGCGATCATCTCGATCGTGACTTCGAAATAGTCCAAGACGTCGGTCCAAAAATGAAAACGGCCTCCGGGACGAAGCGTCTTGAAAATGTTCAGCACACTGGTTTCGTTGACGACGCGGCGTTTGCGATGGCGTTTCTTCCACCACGGATCGGGGAAGTAGACGTGGACGGCTTCCAGGCTTTCCGGCGGGATTCGCGTCGCAAACAAAGGCTCCGCGTTGCCCGCGATCATCATCGCGTTGCCCGGTGCGACCTCGTCGATCGGACCGCTCGGTCGGTCCGCCGGTTCGATCGGCTTGCCCTCCGGATCGACCGCTCCGTGGGCCGCCGCGATACGCCCGGCCGCGTGCCGGGCGTAACGCTCAGCGATCTCGATGCCCAGAAAATTGTGTTCGGGACAAGCCTTGGACGCCGCGGCCAAAAACAAGCCTTTGCCGGATCCGACTTCGATTTCCAAGGGTCGATCGTTCCCGAACAGACTCCGGCTGGACAAAATCTCGGGCAATTGTTCGGACGTCCGGAACCGGGGCGCCCAGTGGACGTGCTTGGCGGGAAGTCGAATCGTGCTGCGCGGCATGAAAAACGGAATCGGTGGAAAAGGTGAATCGGGCGAGTAGGTGAAAGGGTCGGGCGGGACGTTCGTCACGGACGCCCAATCGTAGCCGCAGGCGAATTCTCTACAATCACCGACGCGTCCCTGTTTCCCTCCCTCCGCCCGCCGCCCCCCACGACTGACTCTATGACCGATGCCGACTTCGCCGGACTCCGCGTCGCCTCCTTGGAAAGCCGCCGCGCCGAAGACATGGCCAGACTGATCACCCGCCATGGTGGCCAAGCCTTCGTCAGCCCGTCGATGCGCGAAGTCCCGATCGAACCGAACCGCCCGGCGATCGATTTCGCGTACCGCGTCATCACCGGGGAAATCAACATCGTCGTGTTGATGACGGGCGTCGGTTTTCGATACCTGCTACGGGCGATCGATCGTCACGTCGATCAACAGCGGTTTCTGGACGCCTTGTCCGACGTCACGACGATCTGTCGCGGGCCGAAACCCGCCGCGGTGATGCGGGAGTTCGGATTGACGCCGACGCATCGCGTGCCCGAGCCGAACACGTGGCGGGAATTACTGCAAACGATCGACGCGCACGTGCCGGTCGCCAACGCGGTCGTCGGACTTCAAGAATACGGCGTCACGAACTCGTCCTTGATCGCCGGTCTGGAAGCCCGCGGCGCGACCGTCGAAAACGTCAAAGTCTACGGCTGGGATTTTCCCGAAGACACCGGCCCGCTGGAAGAGAACGTTCGCGCGATCGCTCAGGGCGAGCGGGACGTGCTGTTGCTGACCAGCGCGCATCAAGTCGTCAACATGCTGCGAATGGCCGAACAGTTGAACTTGGTCGGCCAAGTTCGCCGCGGCTTGCACCGCCTCGTGATCGCGTCGATCGGCCCGACGACGACGCAAATGCTGGAGGAATGCGACTTTTCGGTCGACGTGGAGCCTTCGCATCCGAAGATGGGGCATTTGGTGATCGAAGCGGCGAAGAGTTGCGGGGCACTCGTCAAGACCAAGCAGGCCGCCCAGGCCGACTTCGTCACGTCCACGGGCCAACCCGCTTTCGTCGCACACCCGCACAGCGACCATCCGTCGATGGACAGTTTGTTCATGAGAGCCTGTCGGTGTGAACCGACCGAGCGGACGCCGATCTGGTTGATGCGTCAGGCCGGGCGTTACATGGGCGAGTATCGGGAAGTCCGTGCGAAGCACACTTTCTTGGAATTGTGCAAACTGCCGAAACTGTGCAGCGAGGTCATGGTCACTGCCGTCGAACGGTTGGGGGTCGACGCGGCAATCATTTTCTCCGACCTGCTGCCGATCTTGGAACCATTGGGGTTCGATCTGGAGTTCGTCAAAGGCGACGGTCCGGTCATTCATAACCCGATCCGCCACGCGGACGACTTGTCACGAGTCCGACCGTTGACAGATCCCGGCCGGCTGGATTTCGTTTACGAAACGGTCCAGCAGACGCGTAGCGAAATCGCCAAAGACATCCCCGTGATCGGGTTTTCCGGATCGCCGTTCACGCTGGCCAGCTACGCGATCGAGGGCGGCGGAAGTCGCCAGTACGTGCACACCAAGAAAATGATGCTGGGGGATCCGGATGCCTGGTCGCGGCTGATGGAACTGCTCTCCGGTGCGATCGTCAGTTATTTGAATGAACAAATCGCGGCCGGCGCCCAATGTGTCCAGTTGTTCGACAGCTGGGTCGGCGCGTTGGGGCCGGACGACTACAGGAAAAGCGTCTTGCCCTGGATGAAGCAAATCATCGCCCAGATCACGCCGGGGGTCCCGGTGATCAACTTCGGCACCGGCAATCCGGAACTGCTGCCGCTGATGCGGATCGACCAACGAACGGTCGTCGGCATCGATTGGCGAATCCCGATCGGCGAAGGCTGGCGGCGTGCCGGGCATGACGGTGCGGTGCAAGGCAACCTGGACCCGGCGGTCTTGTTGACCGATCCGGAAACGATCAGCGATCGCGCCGAAACCTTGTTGGAAGCCGTCGACGATCGGCCCGGCCATATTTTCAACCTCGGACACGGTGTTTTTAAAGAAACTCCGGTCGACAATGCGATCGCGTTGGTCCAATGCGTCAAGGAACTTAGTCAGAGGCCACAGTGAACATGACCGTGCGTTTGCCCGCCGTTTGCCCGTTTTGTCCGCTGCATTGTGACGACCTGTCCCTTGCCGACGACGGACGACCGCGGGACGCGGATTGCCGCATTGCCGATCACCGGTACGCGGCACTTGCGGACGAAAAACACGATCAACCACATCAGGTCGACACGTCGGATTGGCGCAAGCTCGTCGACGATTTACCGCTGGGTGAATCGCCACGCGTGGAAGCGATCGGCGTCGATTTCACGACCGCACGAGTCTTGGTGCGACTGATGACCGAAGGACGAATCCGTTTGTCCACGCCGCGGACGCCGACGCAAAACGCGATCGCGTCGGCCGTGATTCGCGACGGGGTCCTTCGGGCGACCCTGGGCGACGTCAAGGCGATCGCCGATACCGTGTGGATGATCGGCAGTGTCGAAAGCGAATCACCGCGACTGATTCAGCGGTTATTGCGATCCGAATCGCCGCCCCGGGTCGTCTTGCAAGCCGGCCCCATCGGGGCCGACGAAATGGCCGACATTGCCGCGGCGCTTCGACAAATCGGGGAACGCGTCGAACCGATCAGCGACGAAAACGGGGGCGGCGATTTCGGGAACGCCGAATCGGGATCGCTTTGCGAAACGCTCGGCGACTCGGGTTATTTGGCGATTCTGCCGGCGAGCGACGCGTTCGATGCTTCCGATGCGGATCTGGCAGCTGTGATGATGACACGGATGATCCGGCATCGGAATCAAAAACATCGCGCCGTGTTGGTCACGTTGGACTCGGCGGCCACGCTCGATTCGCTATCGTTGTGGGCGACCAATCGGACGGTCGCGGCCAGCGATGCTCGCCCCGTGGATGTTCGTGTCGTGGGAAGCCTTGCCGCCACCGTGCCGTCCTCACCGGCCACGCTTCAACTTTGTGATGCGTCGGTCGACGAAGGAACTTTCCGGTACAAAATCGTGACCGCGACCGCCGGTGTCGATTTCGACAGCGCGGTCGTTCGCGGTGATTCGTCCGTCACGATGCCGCTGCCACGGCAACGCGGGCAAGGCGATCGGCCGACGCCCGCGGAGGTATTGAATCAACTTTTCCATCGACACAAGGCATTGCCATGAAATCGGTTTCGTCAGCCTTCCTGTACGCTTGTCTGTTCTGCGGTCCTGTTTCGGCGACCCGCCCCAACTTTGTGATCTTGATCGCCGACGATTTGGGCTACGGCGAAACCGGCATGATGGGCAACGATGAAATCCCCACGCCGGCCATCGACGCGTTGGCGGCCGCCGGCATTCGCTGCACTTCGGGATACGTCACGTCGTCCTATTGCAGTCCGTCGCGAGCCGGCATCATGACGGGGCGTTATCAGTCCCGATTCGGTGGGGATCAAAACCCGACGGGAAAACGCAACCTGGAACCGGAGGCGGGACTGCCGGAATCCGAAACGACTTTTGTGACACGACTGCAAGCCGCCGGTTACAAGACTTCGTTGATCGGAAAGTGGCACCTGGGCACGGTCGAATCGCGGCAACCGACGCGACGTGGTTTTGACCAGTTTTTCGGGTTTCTGCACGAAGGCCACTACTTCGTTCCCGGCCCTCCCTACAACGACGTCCTGACGATGCTTCGCGACACGACGCTGGATCCCGGTCAGCGAGTTCGGCAGGGCGACGTGATTCGCGGCAACTACACGCCGATCAGTGAACCGAAGTACGACGACGATAATCCGTTGCTGAAGTCGAACGAGGATGGCGAATTGGAAACGGTCGACGTCGACACGTATCTGACCGACGCGTTTTCGCAGCAAGCCGTCGATTTCATTCAGCGGAACACGCAGTCACCGTTTTGCCTGGTGGTCGCTTACAACGCCGTCCACAGTCCGATGCAGGCGCTCCAGCAGGACCTGTTGACCTTGAAACGAATCAAAGACGATCAGCGAAGGATTTTTGCCGGGATGTTGTTGTCGCTGGACCGCGGCGTCGGACGAATTACCAAGGCGTTGCGGGACAGCGGGCTGACCGACGACACGATGGTGGTGTTCTTGAGCGACAACGGAGGCCCGACGGCCGAGTTGACCAGCAGCAACGCCCCGCTTCGTGACGGCAAGGGATCGGTTTACGAAGGCGGCTTGCGTGTGCCGATGATCTGGTCCTATCCGTCGCAGTTCCCCCAAGGCCGCGTCGAACGGCGGGCGGTGTTGAGTCTTGACGTTGCGGCGACGGCGTTGGACTTGGCGGGCTTGACGATCCCCGATTCGATGGACGGACGCAGCGTCGTCGACTTTCTCGGCAACGGGATGAGCGATCCGTTGCACGATTCGGTCTACTGGCGGATGCCCCGTGGCAAAGCGGCTTTCCGTGACGGCAATTGGAAAATCGTTCGTCCCAAAGCGGGCGCGTCGTTCGAGCTTTATCACCTGACCGGTGACAGGGAAGAATCTCGCGATCTGGCCGCCGAGCATCCCGACGTCCTGAAACGCCTGATCAACCGCTGGTCGGCGATGGAATCAGAGATGCCCCCGCTACGGTGACTCGCGGAGTATCCCGAGTCATATCAGGGAAGGGTGTTGCGAGTTGCATCCCCGTTGATCGTCAACATAGCATCAATCTTTTTCCGGTCGGTCGCGAAGGAATAGGAGGCGACGCTGCCGTCGGCCATGGCAATGTTGACACCGACGTTATGGGGAGAACCCCAAGTCGATTGCTCGTTGATCTCGGGCCCGTCCAAGTAGATCTCGTTCGACCAGCGGACCGTCCCCCCTGAGCCGCCCAAGAAGAAAGGCTCGTCCCACCACCATCCCCCGGTGTTTTGGCTGACGGTGTTGAAAGATTTCTCGCCACACAGCCAAGTCGTCGACAATCCGTCCTTGATGTCTGAGAACTTGACCGGTGATTTCGGATAGACGTGACGGATTCCTGGCATCACATTCAAGTTTCCCGTGTAATCAGAACGACCGAATCGCCAACCTGCGGACCAGTATTCCGCGTTACTATCTTTGTCAACGACCGTTTCTGTGACAGCATCTCGACGCGACGCACAAGCGTACGTTGGCACACTTTCGTTCCATCGGCGTTCTTGATAGATGGGAACCTGTTCCAGGTAGGGCAAGATTCCGAACAACCAGGAACCAAGCTGTTTTCGCGCCGCTAGTTCGGGGTCTCCGACACCATAATAGTTTGGTTCCTTCAGAACCGTCGCCGGTGTGAACAAGCCTCCTTGTTTGCGGGGGATTTGTTGCTCACCTTCCCACCCTCCATTGTGTGGTAGTACTCGGTGGGTGTCGTGAAATTGGTGCAGCGCGACGCCGACCTGACGCAATTGATTAATACAAGTGGTGCGCCGCGCGGATTCCCGGACTGATTGAACTGCGGGCAATAGAATTCCCACCAAAATGGCAATGATTCCAAGCACAACTATCATTTCGACAAGCGTAAATCCGAGACAGATTCGCTTAGAAACACGCGGAGAATCACTGGCGTGACGGGATTCGTCAGAATTCTGATTCAGTATCTCGGAGTCGGAAGTCTGGCGAAGTCCGCTACAGTCAATCGGGCACCTTTCGATCGCGTGTTGATTACCGCGTCCAGAACGGAAACGCCTGTCGATCATGTTGACTCCCCTCCGGTCAGCAGCCTCGGGACTGCAGTCCCTTCCGATGCCTTCATCTGTCCTCGATCGAGTTCGAAGACTTGATAGAAACGATCGCTCGCCAACAGTCGAAACCAGTCGCCGCGCTGACGCTGGCAAGCGTCAAAAACGGCGATGTCTTCCGATTGGCGTTTATCCACGACGAGGTGGGAGAACGGATACTCACGTAAGAAAGCTTCCAAATGCTCGGCATCGCGAAATCGTTGTGGGATCGAGCAAACACCGTGAGCCGAACTGATTCTTCGCTGGGATCGCGCACCCCCAAACGGCCACGAACGGGAGCTGACGACGCAGATCCAAACATCGGAATCTCTTAGCGAACGAAGCTTGTCGGATTTGTCGATTGCGGAAATCAGCTGTGTCTCTAAAACCCGGTCGTACGTCGCGGCAAAATGCGTTTCGAATCGTTCGGACGCGACGGTGGCGGCGATTCCCCAGGCGATTGTCAAACCAAAGCATCCGGCCATGGCGATACGCCGAACTTGCCCGGCCGGATGGAAAAAGAAGAAAACGCAAAGCCCCAGCGCGGCCCCCGAAACGATTCCGCTGCCCATCCATCGTGGCGTTGAGACGTAGTGCAACCAGTCCGGCGTGAACCCGAGCCCGACGTAATGCGAGTGATAGTCGAGGGTTGTCTGGGCAAAGTAAAACAAAAGCCCGGCTGTCGCGATCCTTCGCCCTGCCGGCGGCAACCACAGCGACAATCGTTGAAGCACGATCGCGGAACCCAGCAGCGTCGTCAGCGTCAGGAATGGCGTTCCCAAACGAACACCGACGAAGGAGCCGATCAGGAATCCCGCGTCTTGACGATCCATGCCGACCACAAACGGCGTCGAAAAATACACGGCTAGCCAGCCCATGACGATGGATCCAGCCACCAGCGATCGCCAGTTGCAGAACCGACGTAGGCCATGACCGCCGTGCGATGCCGTTCCTGCGACCAGCAACGGCACCGCCCCAAGGCACGCGATCCAGAACACAGGCCCCCAAAGCTGCTGCACTGCGGATGCCCAATCGATGAGACGATTCTCCGCATGAGAGCCGATCATCGAGGTGCCAAACAAATTCGAGCGAACCAGATCGCCTGGCGTCTGTATGGCAAACAGCCCGCTCGGATACATCGGGGCCCCGGTGAACCAGAGGTTCCGGATGTACCAGACACCCGCCATGACAAAACTGCCGAGTAGAGCCGCGCCGATCAGATGCAGCCCTTTGCGAGCCTCTCCACGAACGATCGAAGCCGCGATCAACGCTGACAGCACGACGAAGACGTACCCGACGCAGTAATATTTGACTCCGATCGCACTACCGGCTGCTATACTGAATAACGCCCGGTCCACGAGGTGGCCACTTTCAAGCAGCCGAAGTCCGGAAAGCACCGCGACGAGCAGCAGCCCCGTGCAAAGCAAATCATTCTTGCAGGTGATCAAATGCATAAACACGATGCTGTTCAGTAACGTGCACCCGGTCGCCAGCAAAGCAACGTGGGATGGACATCCGAGCGTCCTCAGCAGGGCGAGCGACGCGGCCATCGTCAACAAGGCGGCAAAGCATCCGCCGACCGATGAGAGTACCGCCGTCGGTTGTCCGATGCTGAACCAATGGGTGATCAGTTCACCGCCGCAAGGAAAAAACCACTTATTGACCGAAAAGTCGAAAAGATGCCCCTGTCTCCGGTACTGATCGACGAAAGTCAAGTGATAGTCCAGGGTGTCCCAATTGGTGGACAAATCAAAGACACCGAACGTGATCAACCAATAGCCGAAGCCGGCGACGTATCCGGCGACCACCGCAACTTGCCAACGCGGAAGCGACGAAACATCCGACGACACTCGTCGTAGCGCTGTGAGACTTCGTCCGTCGCTCGGGGTGGCAAACCAAATAATCAAGGAAAGGCAAAGTGCCGCTGCCAAGAGGAACTGTGGCTGCAATACACCGGCCAACCCGAGGAACTGAGATAATACCGTGATCAATGCCAGCACCAGAGTCGCCGCGTAGGCAACACACGTGCTGGCTGACAAGGCTTCGCATCTGGCATGAATCCAATTCAAAAAAACGACAAAGAGAAGAAAGGTCGCCAAGATCGAGACGACCGTCCCGACAAACCCGATCATGTTTTACGGGCCCTCTTTGGAATCCACCAGAATCCCATGGCGGCCAACACGCCGATCAACGCAGCGATCCCCCACCACCAACTCACGGGCTTCGGTTCGCGCAGGTCCATTTCTGGCAAGTCGTAATACGATAGTTGCGCCCGTTCAATGACATCGTCACGCGGAATCAACTTAATTTCTTTGAATTCCACTGTCCGGAAAGGATCCTTTCCACTTGGATCTTTGCCTGAATCGATCCGGAAGGGGACTGGGACTTCCGCAACGGTGCGCCAATCAGAAAACACATTTGTTTCCGAGAAACCCCGCTCATGCGTTGTGGTGATCTTTGTCGGAAGCCAGTTGTGAGCCTGTTCGAAAGTCACCAAGTTCTGGGTGACCGTGCTTCGGCCCCCGCGGAAAATCTCGGGCTTGGGGGTGCGCACGTCGAAGCGGACAACGGCTTCCGACTCCGATTCCTCGACGATTTCAACATCGTACAAATCGCTCATCGCCGAATCGGTGGGAGGGATGTCACCTGGGATCTCTTGAAATTGCGTGAACGGATCGCTGAAACCGCGGTCGAACATCGGCGGTTTAACCTGATCAATCCGCCAGGCAGATTCTTTTTCCGATCTGGTTAAGATCGCATAATATTTCGGATGGTAGATTCCGCCGTAGAAAGCAGAAACATCCGTGGGACGACCGGGAATCCTCTCCCGTTCTCTTGTAATCACGTAATGGCTGCTACCGTCGCGATAAGAGGTCGCCTTTTCGGTGGAAAACCCCCACTCATCAAGCATGTGGTTATTCTCTTCATAATCGATCCGCCTGGGCGAAAGATTCTCCAGATCTTCCGTCCACTGACGCCAACCTTGAAACAATTCGTCTGCGGGTGGGGCGGCAACTGACCGTTGTGAAATCGCAGAGATTCCCAAATTCAAAACAAACAAGAACAGGAAAATGTGGCGTAGCATGTTGATCTTAATTCGAGACTGACGGCCGTAACGAGCAGCAGAACGAACTGCTGCTATGGTGTCCAAAGCTACTTTGGTGGACTGTTCAGTTAGCCGACCGTACAGTAGCACTCGTTGTTTTGTCCGTTTTCAACCATCGCGCAGTCTTGACACTCGAATTCGCCCGAATCTCCATGGCAGTTGCCTTCGCACACCCATGTTCCGTCGGCGTCCTTCTCCGGAATGTCGCCTAGGTAAGTACCAGCGCAGACTGCGAATGCCGAGCCGGTCCAAGCACACAGGGT
>CAYVRC010000125.1:0-17403 GCA_964453205.1 uncultured Pirellulaceae bacterium
ATGGTGGCTTGAAAGATCGACAAAAATTTGTCGATGTAGACGCAAAGAGCGTCTAACGCAAAGCGATCTTGAGGATCAGCAACGCGCTCGGGGCGTGGCTGATGCGGCCGTCGTTGACCGCGTCGACGGCTTCGTCGAACGACATTTTCACGCAGCGGATCTGTTCGGTGCCCTCGGGGGTGGCGACGCCATGGACCAGATCGGTTGCTAAAAACAACCGGGTCGGTGACACGACGCTGGCGGTGAAGGGATCACAGACGCCGAGACTCTCCCAAGACGCCGCCGTGATTCCGATTTCCTCGCGGAGTTCACGCTTGGCCGTTTCCAGCTCGTCTTCACCCGCTTCGACGCCACCGCTGACGACTTCCAAGGTGACCCGTCCGACGCCGTAGTGGAATTCTTCGGTCAGATAGACGTTGCGTTCCGCGTCCATCGCCAACACCGAGACACCGGGTTTCAGATGGACGACGCTGTGGGTTCCCGGTTTTCCGTCGGGCCGAACGACTTCATCACGTCGAACGCGAATCCAAGGATCCGTGTAGACGTCGGCTGATTCGGTGATTTGCCAGGGGCCGTGCCGGTGTGTCATCGGTCAGGCGGCCTCTCGGACCGTGTCTCCGACCAAGCTTTGATAAAAAGCGTTCGCCTGAATCAGATCGGCGTGTCGACCGGAGTTCGAGATCTTGCCGGATTCCATCACGATGATGCGATCGGCCAGAGCCAACGTCGACGGCCGGTGGGTGATCATGACGCCGGTGCGATCGACCAAAAACTTGGCCAGTGCCTTGTGAATCAGTTGTTCGCTTTCCATGTCGATCTGACTGGTCGCTTCGTCGAGGATCAGGATGTCGGGGTTTCGCAAGAAGGCTCGGGCCAAAGCGATTCGCTGCATTTGACCGCCCGACAAACGACTGCCGCCGACACCCAGGTTGGTCGCATAACCGTCGGAGGTCTTGGTACGAATGAAATCGTCGGCGTACGCCATCTCGGCGGCCCGGACGACGTCCTCCGTTGTGGCACTGGGCGACCCGTACCGAATGTTGTTCTCGATCGTGTCGTCGAACAGAATCGTCCGCTGCGTCACCAAAGCCATGCGGCGGCGTAAGTCGCGAGTGCTCATCGAACGAATTGGCGTCTCGTCCAGGCTGATTTCGCCCGATTGCGGATCGTCGAAACGGCAGAGCAAGCTGATCAAGGTACTCTTACCGCATCCGTTGGGTCCGACGATGGCAACGGTTTCGCCCCGGGGAATGTCCAAGTTCAACTGATTCAGCACCCGCGGCCCGGAGGAGTATTGGTAAGAGATTTGTTTGAAGTGCAAGCAGTGATGGGGCCGCAGCGCGTCGACCGGCTGATCCGGCTCGGTCACTCGCAGCGGTTGATCGATGATCTCGAAGACGCGAGCCGACGCGGCGATACCGCCTTGCAGGGACGTCCAGACGTCGGCCAGTTTTTTGGCCGGGTCGGTGGCTCCGATCAGGAATCCGAAAAACAAAATGATCTGGGTGCGATCCAACGGCAGCGTACTCATGCGGATGCCGAACAGGTGCGTTTGCTGGTTGATCACCAGGTACCCCCCGGCCAGCACGGCGGCCCCGATCACGGACATGCCGATGATTTCCGTGGCGCTTCGCGCCATCGAATTATAGAAGGAAGCCTTCATCGATTTTCGAAAAAACGATTCGATGCGATATTGGAACTTGGCTCGCTCGGTCGCTTGGGTGTTGAAAGCTCGGATGATTCGGATGCCGGCGAACGAATCGTTCAGCACCCCGTACAACTGACTCATTTCTTCCATCGTCCGGCGACTTGCCCGGCGGATGGCTTTGCTGAGCGTGTGCATCAGATACACGACCAAGGGCGTGACGAACATCACGACCATCAACAGCCTCGGACAAACGTAAGCGGCACCGGCCAGGCAGGCGATCAGTTTCAGCGGTTCACGCAGCAGACGTCCCAGCACCACCCCGACGCCGCCCGAGGCGCATGCCACGTCGTTGGTCAAACGTGATGTCAGGCCGGCCGACCCGTTGTCGCCGAAGTGGTCCAAATCCAAGTGCAGGGTCTTGCGAAAGAACAAGGCCCGCAACGACATCGACGTCCGCTCGGTGACGTACTGGACGAGCAGCAAGTTGCTGATCAGCGCGACCAGCTTGAACATCGTGCACATCAGCAACACGCCGATCAGCCACAACAGCGTGCGATAGGGACTTTTCGGGGTGTATCGGTCGATGTACGGCTGGGCGGATTGCAACCAGTCGACGGAGTCCGCGTAGGCGTCGCGCAGCCTGATGTCGCCTTGCAACTTCAGTGTCAGCGATTTGATTTCGGTTTCGTCCTCGGTCGCCGCCAAAGCCTGTCGCGTTTTCGCGATCGCGTCGTCGAGTTCGTCGATCGTTTCGCCGGTCGCCGCCAATTCTTGTTCGGCGTACTGGGAAAGGTTGTTGCCCTCGAAGACCACCTTGGTCAGCGGACCCAACGTGGCGATGTTGGCCCCCCACAGGGACGCGATCAACACCGCGGTGATCAGAATCCCGGTAACGGCCCAGCGGTGCCGGAGAGCATGAACCAGAACGCGGCCGAAGTCTTTCATCGCGGTTTTGTCGTCCTTGACGCGGTTTTACGGTCGATGGCGGGCTTTGCGACGCCCGCCTGAGTTGTCAGCAGTGCTTGTAGCGAAGGGTCGCCGGCCAGGACCACCCGGATTTGCCCCGGGATCGCGACAATCCGATTCGACGAATCGCTTATTGGGCGTGCGAGGCGGCCGGGCTCCGGTCTTCGTCCCCGGGTGGGCATCTTTCTGCTACTGGCTGGACAAATCCAGCCGATCGCCGGCACTGGCCGTCGCCGCGTGTGACTGAAACCCGGCCGAGACGCTGGCATAGCTTCGCAAGGCTCGCCCGGTATCGTGGGTTCGGTCGAGTTCCTGTTGGATCAACGCTTTGCCGGCCGAAAGATCCTGTTCGCAAGCTTTTTCCTGAGCGATCAGGTCCAACAACTTCTGTTCGCAGCGTCGGTGGGTTTCGCGGCACCGCTGACGATCGGCTTGGCTGGCCCAAGTCCGCGGGGGCACCTGAGCGCCGACTTGGGCGGACAATTGCTTGGAAAGCTGCGAAAGTCGTGTGAGCGGCGATTGCTTGGCCGCCAGGATCGTCATCAATTCGGACATGTGGCCTGCGGCAATCGCGGCCACTTGTCGCTGGGTCAGTTCCATCAATTGTTCGACCAAGCGGAGCCGTTCGTCGACCAGGGCGGACAGTTCGTCGCCTGTCATCGTGTTCGTCGACGGTTGCGGGTTCGGATTCGCCAAGGGAATGCTCCGTGGTATCGTTTCATCGGGTGAAAGTTGATTCGGTTATCCGGGTCTCATCACGCGGAAGTTTTGCCGCGCATCCAAGTCAAGTAGCGTTGCCATCCGTTGCGATCGAAGCGGGTCATCGATTCGAATTTGCCGTCCCATTCGCCGTCGATTTTGTTCAACACGGATTCGGCCTGTCGGATCAGCAGATCGGCTTCTCGATCGCGGCCCATCGCGCGGACGCATTTGATTTGTCCCAGGATGGCTTCCAAGGCAGACGGTTCGTTCATGTAGCGGAGCGAGATCGCGCGGTAAGCGGTGGCCGCTTCATCCAGGCGGTTTTGTTGAAGCAGCGTGTCGGCTTCGGAAAATAAACAGTTCCGCAGCACGACGTCTTCGTTTTCGGCCAACGCGTATTCTTCCTCACGGTCTTCGTACAGACGCCGTAGCCTTCCGAATCCTTCCAAGGCGTACTGCAACTGGGCTTCGCTACGTTGTCTCGAAGCGCGGCGGGCGGCATCGAGTTGTGTGGGATCTTCGGCTTCGGTGGCCGCCCACGCGGCAGCCAGCAGATGGCTTCGCGCCAACAGATAAGCCGCCGACTCGGCGCGGGGCGTCGGCCAGTATCCTTGCAGGACGGCTCGCTCGACGGATTCGTCCAACGAACGAATGGCATCGCGTAACGTCGATTCGTTCTCGCGGTAGAGCGTGATCTGTTCGTCGGAGGAAAGATTCACCGCCTGCAATTGGACCGCCGCGACCTGTTCGTACAACAATTCGCCGAAGGTGTACAAGGAATCCCGCCAAGCCGGACTTTCGGGCGTCAGCTCGCCGTCTTCCAAATTCGCGGTCAAAAAGGCTTTGGCGATTTCCAAATGATCCTTGACCGGCTCCACACGGTCACGACCCTCGTCCGCCGGCACGGTCAGGTCCGATTGCCGCAGCGACTGGTTTCGTTGTTCGCGTGTCGCCAATTCGATCGAAGCGAGCGCGGCCATCAAACGGGCGTCGTACCGCAGCGGGTCACGTTCGAATTCGACGATGCAGGTTTCGAACGCCTCGATCGCCCGTTGCGGTTGGCCCTCGGCCAGCAGCGCTCTTCCGAATGCCAACAAACCACGTGGCTGGCGACGTCGCTGTTCGTATCGCAGGTAGTCTTGCAACAGATCGGTGCTGCGGCTGAAGTGACGACCTTGCTGATAGGCATCGATCGCCGCCCACAACAAGCCCAAGTACTGGCGAGAATTGAATTCCAATTTTGCGGCGGTGAAAAAGGCGTCCCCCGCGGCGCGATACCGTCTTCGCGCCACCTTGGCCGTCAATCGTCCGATGTCCCCCGAGTTCTCGCGTCCGTTTTCCTGGGTCGCCGCGGCCCATTTGAGAAAACAAAGTCCTTCTTGCGTCATCGTGTCGCTGGCGGAAAAAAGTGGTGTCAACGAGCGAGCGGTATCGATGGCGGTTTGGAATTCTCCCCGCGTGCGCAACTGTTCGATGGCCGTGACCAAGCGATCTTTGAATTCCTGTTTGGAAATCAATGCCGGATCGAAACGCTCGGGAGATCCCAGTTCACGCATCACGTAACGCGTCGTCTGCAGTACTTCCAAGCCGCGTCCTTGCATCGCCAACAACTCGATTTCGTCGATGCCGCCGACCAGTCCCGCCGCGCCGAAGGGGCGCTGTTGACGCACCGCGGTCGCTTGGGCGATCGCCTGTTCGAGGTTTCCTTGCAAGCGGTACGCGGCGGCGGACAGAATTCTCGCCCGCGCGCCGACCATCGGGTCGGCCTCGCGCTGCAGTTTCGCCAAATCCTGCAAGACCGTGTCTAGCTCCGGTGCAAGCTGATGATACTGAATCTCTTTGATGACGCTCAAGGCTTTCAGTAAGCGGAGTTCCTCGCGGTACGAGACCCACTCGGGCTGGGCGACCAAATCGGCTTGATCGACCACGGCCATCTGTTCGTCGATCATCGCTTTGGCGTCGTCGAATCGTTTCAAGGCGATCAGGGACTGGATTCGGATCCGTTGTCCGTCGCGTTTTTCTTGGGGGCTGATCGTCGGCAACCGCAAGAACTCGTCGATCGTTTCCAATCCCCGCGTCGATCCGTCGGGTGATTGACGATTCAGTGATTCGGCCAGCAAGGGCAACAATTCGCTTTGCAACGTTCGATCACGGCTCAGCGCGTAGTCGAACGAGCGGGCGGCGGATTCAAAATCACCCGTCTCGAACAAGGCTTGGCCGAGAAACTGATGCCCTTCGGCTTCCTGGCCCGGCGGAAATCCGCGCCGCGCGGCGTCTTGCAACGAAGGAATCGCCGCGGCCAACATCGCTCGCCGGTCCGCGTCGTTTTCAGCCGTTTCGGCACGCGCGATGTCGCCCATACCGATCAGGAAAGACTTCAACGCCTGCAACGCGACCAGTTCGGCCAATCGACTCGGTTCGTCTTTCGTCGTGCCGTCCCCGGAAAGGGAGGACGGTTCGGCGGGACCGTCGAGCGAAAAATCGTACAACGCGGCCTCTTCCAATTCCGCGTCGAAATCGACTTGTTCGGCCAGTTTGCCGGCGATGATCGGCTGTCCGTCCAAATACTGCTCCATCGCGATTCGCAGTCTTACACGCCCATCGGGCGGCCTATTCTTGGACCACAACGACACCAGCGTCGCGAAACCCATCACCGCCGTGATCCCGGCAACGCCGACCAAGACCAGCGGCCAGTGCGACTTGGCGCCGGATCGAACGGATGTTTCAGCGCCGGCGGCGCGAGCGGGGGCGGCAGCCATCTTTCCTCCGGCCGGGATGCAACGATTTCACTGCTCGCGCAAGTACCACATCCGCCGTTTCACCGGCAAGACGAAACCACCCGGCTAGGAGATCATGAAACAGTCGCGGGAAACACGACGTCGGAATCCGAACAACGCCGTGCCCACCGCCAGCGCCGCCCAGGACTCGGGTTCGGGCACCGCGGTCACCGACGATCGCCACGCCAAGCCGAAATCGACCGGCAGATCGCCCGCGGTCAATGAGACCTCCAAGCGATAACTGCCGGCGGCCAAGTCCGTGACGTACAGATGCTCGAAATTGTCGATCCCGCTGACGCTTTCATCGACCAAAACATCCTCGGTGTCGAACAAGGACAGCGTCAAGTTCGACAAGTCGCCGCCGGACGATAAATCCACCACCGGATCGAACCCCGGCCTCGGATGATCACCGACCCTGATGTTCCAGTTCAAGAACACGGAAAACTGATCCATCCGCATGCCCGCGTCCACATCGAAACGGTACTGCAACGGATCGGTGAAGTCGCCGGCCTGCACAAAGTCGTAGCCGTACAGCCCCGCCGCGGTCGTCGGCATGATCACCGAACCGTCGTACTCGCCGCCGTCGAGAATGCGATAGCTGTTGGCCACGTTCAGCTCACCGGCACCGAACACTTCGTCGATCGGCCGTGTCGTCGTACGATTCCAAGAAGCAAACTCGTCCTTGGTCGCACCGGCCATCAGCGCGGCGCGGATGACTTGCGTGTGATCCGCATTCGTCCCCGCGGCGACCTCGTAAAGCATTGCCGCGGCGGAGGAAACCATCGGCGTGGCACCGCTGGTGGTGGACGACGGTGCGACGATGTCCGGCCGAGGACGGCCGAGGACGGCCGGCGCCATAAAAATTCGTCGGTCCGCTGCCGTGTCCGCCGTCGGTTCGGCCGACGCTGATCGCGTTGTACGAATGAGCCAACAAGTCGGGCGTCGTGCCTCCGTTGGTGCTGCCTCCGATGATCAGCACGTCGTCCCGCTCCGTCAAAAAATCGACCCGCATCGCGAAATCCATCGCGGCGTCGTTGTCCGCGTAGTTCGCTATCCAACTATGGTTCTGGACTTTGTAGGGGTGGGGCGTCGGAACCGTCGACGACACGGAACCCAATTCGATCGCCAGCCAGCTGTCCGCATCGAACCCCGTGATCTGGGTCACGCCGGGAGCCATGCTTTGCGTGTTTCCGAAGAACAGATTGGCAACGCCGTTGGCGTGCGAATTGACGCCGACGTTCACGCCGGTGCCGTCGAGAATCGTCTTCCCGGCAAATTGACTGCCGGCCAAGTCGGGCAGGTAACGGATCGTCGTGTCAGGATTGGTCACGCGAGCCTCGGCCATCGAAACCGGCACGCCCGCACCGGCCGGCATGGCCGAACCGAGTTCCGCCTGCAGTTCGGTAAAACCCACGGCGTCCTGCCACTGGGCGTGAACCGTCGGCGGGTAGGCCCCATAACAAATAGCAGGGATCAAAACCGCGAGGGCCCCTCGGAACCGATCAATTACCATGAAAAGTCGTCAGAATCGAAGAAGAGGAGAACGAGTCGGCACCGGGTCGCCGCAGGACCCATTTTCCTTGCCGCGTCCCAGGCGGACAACGGAAATCAACGATCACCGGGCGAATGGGGTCAAAAAAACAGCGATTTCTGCACCCACACGCGACTCCGCGCGATGACAATGACGATGTGTCGCGTCTGGGCCTTGGCCCGAGCCGTTCTCCTTGGCGAAGGCAAGATCAATGACCATACTGGAGCTTTAAGGGAGATCACGCGGGGACGCCGAATTCATCATTCGCCGAATCCCTTCGGATCGAACGTCACCTTTCGCCTCCCTTAGAACTTCCCCCGCCACGGCCATCCGAACCAGCTGGAGCCCCCCCGTTCGTGTTGAAATTCTTGTTCGCACCGTTTCGTTTGGCCACCGGTTGGGGCGTCAGCCCGCGGATTTTGGGTTGGCTGGGAATTACCATGCTGGTCCTGCTTCGATTGACGATCGGCTGGCACTTTTTCAGCGAGGGCGTCGACAAAGTTCGGGCCGGAAACTGGACCGCCGAGCCGTTCTTTGCCAACGCGTCCGGGCCACTGGCCCCCCAGTTCCGCAAAATGGTTTGGGACGCCGAAGGCGACTTCCGTCTGGATTTCGAGAAAGTCCAGTTGCAATTCGCCCGCTTCCGCGATCAGGTCGGCAAACATTACGGCTTTGACCAGGCCCAGCTCGCCGAGGCTCAGGACAATTACATCAAGGCGATGAAGCAGTACAGCTACGTCGTGGAACTGAATTCCAACGAGATCGAGGAATTCAAATTGGGCGGCGACCGAATCGCGGCGTTGGAGCAGGATCCGACGCGGTCGGGCGTGTCCAGCCTGAAAGGTCAGATGGAAACGATCCGCCGCGAGCGGAAGGCCTTGATCGCACCGCTGCTGAATCAGATCAAAGGGGTTTGGAGCAATTACGAACTGGCTCAAAACCGTGTGGCCGACGAGGAGCAGCGAAACGCCCACCCGGCGATTTCGATCATGAAGCCGCCATCGCCGGGGGTCTTGATGGATACGTCGCGGATCGATGTCATCCTGCCGTACTTTGACGTCGTCATCGGACTGCTGTTGCTGGTCGGTCTGTTCACCCCGCTGACCGGGTTGATTGCCGCCGGTTTTCTCGGTTCTGTATTCTTGAGTCAGTACCCTCCGGCGACCGGGCCGTCTTCGTCGATCTACCCCTTGATCGAAGGCATGGGATGCCTGGTCTTGGCATCCACCGGTTCGGGTCGCTTTGCCGGACTGGATTTTTTCCTGCATTTGATCACGCGGCGAACGGCCGACCCGGATTGACCCGACGCCGACACCGATTTTGATGACTTGAGCATTCATCCTCCTCATTCACGTTCTTTTTTCGCACAGGTCCCCTGCCAACACACAGGACCAAGGAGCCAACCGTGGTAGACAAACTTTCGGCCGACCAACGCGACGTCGGCAAGCACAATTATTACAACGCCGTGGACAGCTATTACGACGTCAACCGTCGTGACTTCTTGCGTGGCATCGTGGCGGCGGGTGCCGTCAGCGGTGCCGGCCTGGGCGCGGCCTACTTCGGTTACGGCAAGGTCAAGGATCCGGTCCGGGTCGCCGTCATCGGCACCGGCGACGAAGGCAACGTGCTGATCGGCGGATGCAATCCGGAATACGTCGACGTCCGAGCGATTTGTGACATCCGGCCGTTCAGCATTCACCGCGCTTTTCATGGCGACTGCAGCAGCCCCGCCGCCTTGGGCCGTCGCCCCGGATTGATCAGCGTCGCGGGTCCGGAAGCTAAGAAGAACGTCAAAGTCTACGACTCGGCCAATGGCGGCATCACGGCCTGCTTGGACCACCCCGACATCGAAGCGGTGATCATCGCGCTGCCGCTTTGGTTGCACGCGCCCGTCGCGGCCCAGGCCATGGAGCGAGGCCTGCACGTGCTGACGGAAAAACTGATGGCGCGGACCGTCGCCCAGTGCAAAGTCATGTCGCGAATGGCCGACGAACTGACCGACAAGCAGGGCAACCCGTTGCACCTGGCGACCGGACACCAGCGGCACTACAACGTCAAATACGACAACGCGATCAACTTGATCCGCTGGGGTCTGCTCGGGCAACTTCACCACATCCGGGCGCAGTGGCATCGTGGAAACTTGCCCGGTTCCGACAGCTGGTCGATGCCGATCCCCGGCGGCGAACGCACGGCGGACGGCAAAATGTTCGATCGCATCGCCAAGGATTTGGAGTACCGCCGCAACAAGTTGGCCGAAGCGACCGATCCCGACGAGGTCGCCCAGTTGCAGGCGCAGATCGCTCAATGGGAAGCCTGGGACGCCGACAAGAACATCGATCCGAAGGAATTCGGCTATCAAGACTTCGAATCCGGCGGCAAGCTGTTCACCGCGGCGGAAGAACTGCACCGCTGGCGGTTGTTCCAACGCACCGGCGCCGGTTTGATGGCGGAACTCGGCAGCCACCAACTCGACGCGGTCAGCATTTTCTTGTCCTCGCTTCGTGACGACGGAAAGAAGACTCACCCGCTGTCCGTGCACGCCGTCGGTGGCCGCCACATCATGCCGATGGACCGCGAGGTCGGGGACCACGTGTACTGCACGTTCGAATTCCCCGGCCCCGAGTACAGCGAACAGTTCGACGTCGGTTACTACGACCGCGTAGAGAAATACCCCAACGGTGCCGTTCCCGGTTACGAACAGGACCCGAACAAAAAAGTCGTTGTGACCTACAGCAGCATCAACGGCAACGGTTTCGGCGGTTGGGGCGAAGTCGTCATGGGCACCAAAGGCACGCTGATCTTGGACAAGGAGACCGACGTGCTATTGTACCGCAACAGCGACACCAGCAGCAAAGTCGGTGTCGCCAAAACCTCCGGCGGCTACGCCCTGGATACCAGCGCTTCGGGAGACTACAGCGCACCGGTGGCAGCGGCCGCCGATAGCGGTCCGGTCAGCCGCGGGTATCGTGAAGAAATCGAACACTGGGCGTATTGCATCCGCAACCCGGACCCGGCCAACCGGCCACGTTGTTACCCCGCCGTCGCCATGGGCGATGCCGTGATCTCCCTGGCCACCAACGTGGCGATCAAGAACGGTCAGGAAGGCAAAGGCGGCTACCTGAAGTTCGAAGAAGAGTGGTTCGAAGTCAACAGCGACGCCGTTCCCGACGGCAGCACCATCGCCGAAGCCACCGAGTTCATGAAGAAACCGGTCGCCTAGGGACGATCACCTCCAGGCCGAATCCGACGTCAACGCCCGATCGCAGGGGACCTGCATCGGGCGTTTCACGTCCACGGCGACGCCGAATCGACTGGCGTCCGCGGGATCGTCGCGATGCGTTTCGTGTAGACTTGACCCCATCGACTTTCTTCACCCCCACGGACCCGCCGAACCGACCATGCGAATCCCGATTCTTGCCGTTTCCGTGGCGATACTCCTCGCCACTTCCGTCATCGCCGACGATCGGCCCAACGTGGTTTTGGTGATCACCGACGACCAGGGCTACGGCGATCTCTCGTGCATCGGCAATCCGATCCTGAAGACGCCTCGGATCGACGAACTGCATGCCGATTCGATCCGGCTGACGGACTATCACGTCTCGCCGACTTGTTCGCCGACGCGTGCGGCGCTGCTGACCGGCCACTGGACCAATCGCACCGGCGTCTGGCACACGATCATGGGCCGTTCGATGTTGCGATCCGACGAAGTCACGATGGCCGACGTCTTCGGCGACTCGGGTTACGCGACCGGGATGTTCGGCAAATGGCACCTCGGCGACAACCATCCTTACCGCGCCGAGGATCGCGGCTTTGACGAAGTCATGCGGCACGGCGGCGGTGGTGTCGGTCAGACGCCGGATTTTTGGGACAACGCCTACTTCGACGGCAGCTACTTTCACAACAGCCGACCCGAGGCGGTCGAAGGCTTCTGCACCGACGTGTTCTTTGATCGTGCCAAGCGATTCATCACGGATTGCAAGGAAAAGCAAAAACCGTTTTTCGCCTACATCGCGACCAACGCGCCGCACGGACCGATGCACGCACCGGAGAAGGCCAGCCGGCCTTACGCGGATCAGCCTGTCGGGCTGGCCAATTTCTACGGCATGATCGCCAACATCGACGACAACGTCGGTGCCATGCGAGAATTTCTGCAAGAACAAGGTCTGGCCGAGAACACCGTTTTCATCTTCACCACCGACAACGGTTCCTCCTCGGGCTGGCAAACCTTCAACGCGGGAATGCGGGCGGGCAAGGGCAGCCCGTACGACGGTGGACACCGCGTGCCGTTCTTCATGCACTGGCCGGCCGGCGAACTGACCGGAGGCCGCGACGTCCGGCCGATCACCGCACACGTCGACGTGTTGCCGACCTTGATCGAACTGTGCGGTCTGAAAAACCCGGCGGATGTCAAGTTCGACGGGGTCAGCCTTGTACCGCTGATTCGCCGAAGCGACGCGAAAAGTCAACCGACCGCGTGGCCCGATCGCATCCTGGTCACCGATTCGCAGCGGGTCAAAGATCCGATCAAGTGGCGGCAGTCCAGCGTCATGACCGACCAATGGCGGATGATCAACGGAGAAGAACTGTACGACATCAAAGCGGACCCGGGTCAACAAGACGACGTGTCCGAGCGTTATCCCGATGTGATGAAACGGCTGCGGGATTTCTATGAATCGTGGTGGACCGAACTGGAACCGACCTTTGCCGACGCGACGGCGATTCACCTGGGACATCCCGATGCACCGGAGGTCCGCTTGACGTCACACGACTGGATCACGACACGGATGACGCCTTGGAATCAGGCACAAGTCCGCGCCGCGATGAACGGCGAACCGAATACGGGGTTCTGGAACGTCAAGGTCGTTCGTGCCGGCAAGTACACGGTCCGCCTGCGACGTTGGCCGGTCGAATCCGGCGCGTCGATCGGTCAGCCCTTGCCGCCTGGCGACGAAGTCCCGGGCCAAAAAGCGTTCCGCGAGACGCCGGGCAAGGCGATCCGGCCCGTCACAGCCCGGTTGATCGTCGGTGATCAGTCGCTCGAGTCTGCGGCCGACCCGAACGAGGCTGAAGTAAGATTCGAGATAACGCTTCCCGAAGGCACCACCAAGATGACGGCCGAATTCGAAACGGCTGCGGGCGAGGTGTACGGATCTTACTACGCCTACGTTTCGGTCAACTGAATCTTTCCAGCACCTTTCCTGTTTTTCCTCCATCCATGTCACGTTTTTTTTTCGCTTTCGTTCTACTCCTCACTTCGACACCGGCGGCCCTGACACAGGACGCTCACGATCACGGCGCGGATGACCATTCGCCCGCGGCGCGACAGGTCACCAAGCCGCGGATTTTTTTGGACAAGAGCGCTCGGGTGGTCGAGTATCAATTGAAACGACTCAACGACGCGCAGTTGTTGTTGGTCGATCGTGAACTCGACGATCCCAAATACATCCCGGTTTACGCAGCCATCTTGAGTCGCCCGAGCATCCCGCCGGCGACCAAAGCCGAAGCGGCCGAGGGTTTGGCGGTGCTGCGAAAGACCAGCGTCGCGGAAGAATTGATGACGGCGATCGGCTCGATTCCCGAGGACCGGCGAAGGGACGCCGCGGAACTGATCCGTCTGCTGCTCCGTCAATCCGCCGACGGATTGCAATCGAGCCGATCGACTTTTGTGGACGGCGTCACCGCCGCGGGCCGCTGGCAACGTGCCGCATCGGCGGCGGCGCTGACGATCGCCGGCACCGGAGCCGCCGATCATCCGGCAGCCCCCGCCGACTGGCTGCTCGGCGTGTCCCTGATCCCCGATCCGGCGATTCGCGATGCGCAGGCGAATCGAGTCATCGGCTACCTGGATCCGGCCGGCGGCACCCCGACTCGGCGGCAAGCAATCCGAACGTTGGCGACTCTGAGAACCGACGCGGTACGGCACGCCCGGCGACTGGCCGGCATGATCGGCGAAGCGGAGCTCCGATCCGATTTGGTCGCGGCTCTGTTGCGTTTGCCCGTCGAACAGCTGCCCCCCGCGGTCGCCGCGGACTTGGCCGAGACCTTGGTCGTCGTCGCCGAACAGACCAAGCCGTCCGAACGAACCTCCGATGCATTCCTTCGTAGCGTCGAATTGAGTGAACAGGCCATGAAGGCGTTGCCGGCCGAGACCGCCAAGGCCTTGCGGTCACGACTGCGTGAAGTCGCGGTCCGCTTGGTGCGGATCGGTACGGTCGAAGAAGAGATGCGATACGACGTCCGGTACTTCGCCGTCGAAGCCGGTCGTGACGTTCAAGTGATCTTGGACAACCACGATCTGATGCCGCACAACTTTGTCGTCACGACGCCGGGCAAGCTGAAAGAGGTCGCCGCGGCGGGTTTGGCGGTCGGGCCCGGCGGCGGGACCAGCGGCAAAGGTTACGTGCCCGACAGCCCCGATGTGCTGTTCGCCACGGGCATGGTCCAGGCCGATCAGTCCGAAAGCTTGACTTTCACCGCCCCCGACGAACCCGGCGAGTATCCCTACGTTTGCACGTTCCCGCAGCACTGGAGCCGAATGTACGGCGTGATGGTTGTGGTCGAAGATTTGGACGCTTGGCTGGCCGATCCCGTCGAACCGACCGATCCCATCGGTAGCAATCGGTCCTTCGTCGCGACCTGGACGGTCGATGATTTGAAGCCCGACTTGGTCGACGGTCTGCGTGGACGCAGTGCAGAGATCGGCAAAAAAATCTTTGTCGAAGCCTCCTGCGGCACGTGCCACAAGTACGACGGCCAAGGCGGCGCGGTCGGCCCCGAGCTGACCGACGTGTTCATCAAATGGAAAGACGACCGAGAAGCCATTCTGCGAGAGATCTTGGATCCGTCGGCCTGCATCGACGAGAAATACGCGATGCACACGGTGCTGACCGTCGACGGCCAGACGATCTCCGGACTGATTCAAGCGGAAACCGATGAAGCAGTCACGTTGATCGCGGACCCGGAAAGCGGTAAACCGACGGTCATCCCGCAGGATGACGTCGAAGAATTCGTGAAGATGAAAACGTCGATGATGCCAAAGGGCCTGCTGAACCAGTACACCAAGGATGAAATCTTGGAACTGATGGCGTTCCTTAGGGGTCAACCGAATCCGAAAGGCCAACCGATTTCGAAGGGTCCGTGATGCCACCGGAAATCCGTCGCGGGTTCCTGATCCTGGCCGGCTTGGTGGCGGTGGGCATGTTCGTGTGGGCGGCCCGCTTCCAGCCGATGCCGCCCGCCGAATTCAGCTTTCAAAACGGCACCGACCCCAAGACGCTGGATCCGCATCGTGCGACGGGGCGTCCGGAGATGCGGTTGTTGATCAACCTGTTCGCCGGCTTGCTGCAAGGCTTGCCCGAGGGTCCGGTCGATCCGGAAACCGGGTTGCAACCGATGACACCGCAACCGTCGATCGCCAAATCTTTCGAAGTCTCCGAGGATGGTCGACTTTACACCTTTCATCTCCGGGACGACGCCAAGTGGTCCGACGGCGTCCCGATCAAGGCGGATGACTTTGTGTGGTCCTGGACGCGAATGTTGCACCCCGCGACGGCGTGCGAGTACACATTTCAATTGTTCAGCGTGCCGCACGCGCGACAGTACAGCCGTGGGGAAGTCGACGTCGGCGACCGGGTCGAAGTCGAGCTTTGGGATCGACCGGGTGAAACCGAGTTCGGTGAAGCGAACATCCAGCATTTCCCGCGTGGCACGATCCGGTACGGAACACTGACAGAGATCTTGAAGCCTGATCGGCCGAAGCTTCCCGAATCGCTTTCCGAAGACGCGCGTCAACAGGCCGTTTTGCAATGGCAAGACGATTGGGTGTACGTCGTCGACATGGCGAGCGTCGATTCCGCGGGCGAAGTCGACTGGGACGAGAGTCTGGGTCGACAGAGTTTTTCGCTGCGTCATCGCACTTCGCCGGTCGCCCGCGACGATACCCGGCGGACCCACGGCGTATTGGTGGCGTTCGACAAACTCGGCGGCGTGAAAGCCGTCGACGATTCGACGCTGGAAGTCCGACTGAACGATCCGCTGCCGTATTTTTTAAACTTGGTCGCCTATCCCGCTTTGTTCGCGGTGCCTCGGCACGTGATCGAAAAGCACGGCGCGCCGCTATGGACCAAGGCCGAAAACATCGTCTCCAGCGGACCGTACCGGGTCGGCGACCGATTGCTCCGCGACCGCGTCCGGTTGGTCAAGAACGAACATTACTTCGACGCCGACACGGTGGCCATCCACTCGATCGACGCGATCAGCACCGAAAGCCGGAACACGGCGCTGAACATGTACGAAACGGGCCAACTGCAATGGGTCTTTGATCCGCCGGCGTTGCTGGTCACCGAGTTAAAAAAGCGTGACGACTTTCTGGTCGCGCCGATGTTGTCAGTTTACTTTTATCGCATCAACGTGAATCGCCCGCCGATGGACGACGCCCGCGTTCGTCGCGCGATCGCGATGGCGATCGATCGTGATCAGATCGTCAGTCGGGTGACCAAAGCGGGACAGATTCCCGCCTACTCGCTCGTGCCGCCGGGCATCGCGGGCTACGAGAGTCCGCTCGGTTTTCGGGCCGACCTTGTCGAAGCCGAACGCCTGTTGGCCGAGGCCGGCTATCCCGACGGACGCGGCTTTCCCAAGGTCTCGATCCTTTACAACACCCAGGAAATGCACCGGGCGATCGCCGAAGTCATCCAGCAACAGCTACTCAACACGCTGAACATCAAGGTCGATCTGCAAAACATGGAATGGGGCAGCTACTTGGACAAGGTCAATCAGTTGGACTACGACATCGCCCGCGGCGGATGGATCGCCGACTACCCGGACCCCAACACGTTCCTGGATTTGTGGGTCACCGACGGCGACCAGAACAGCACCGGCTGGGGAAACGATCGCTACGACGAACTGATCGAAGCGGCCGCCTCCGAAGGCAACGTGGAGAAACGAATGGGACTGCTGGCGGAAGCCGAAAAGATCTGGATCGACCAGATGCCGGTGATCCCGATGTATTTCTACGTGTCGACTAATCTGGTCAAGCCAGAGGTCGAAGGCTTCTTCCCGACACCCCAGGACCGGCATCCGTTTCAGCTGCTGCGATATCGCGACGGCCGGTAAGGTCAGCCGGCACGGCTGCGACCGGCACATCGGGGGGACTTTCCCAACCGCTGCCCACGTGCCGGGCGTTCTCGTAGGATGAAGGGAGGGCCACGCGAAATTTGTCACCGGATCACGCAGGAACGTCAACGATGGGGTCGGTGTTTGCCTTTCTGTTTCGCCGTTCGCTGTGGATGATCGCGACGTTGTGGTTGGTCTACACGGTGTCGTTCGCGTTGATGCGTTTGGCCCCCGGGGGGCCGTTCAGCAGCGAGCGCAACGTGCCGCCGGCGATCGAACGTCAGTTGAAGGCCCGCTACAACCTCGACGCGCCGCCGATTCAGCAGTACGTCGATTACTTGTCGGGGATCGTGACCCGGGGCGACCTGGGCTGGTCGATCCGACTGGAGGACTACAGCGTCGCGCAGGTCATCGCCGAAGGCTTGCCGGTGTCAGCATCGCTGGCCACGTTCGCGTTGATTTTCGCGGTCACGCTGGGCGTTTCGGCGGGCGTGATCTCGGCGGTGTATCGGGGCACGGTCGCCGACACGTCGATGATGGTCGCGGCGGTGCTGGGGATCGCGGTGCCGAATTTCGTCCTGGCCAGCTTGGCGATCTTGTTGTTCGTGTTCGGCGTGCCGGTGTTCCCGGCGGCGGGCTGGGGGACGCTGGAACAAGTGATGCTA
>CAYVRC010000126.1:0-17388 GCA_964453205.1 uncultured Pirellulaceae bacterium
CGTGTTTCCCGCCGCGTTGATCGCGCGGTCAGTCGCTCTGCCGGACTTGCCAGTTCTCCAGCGACGCGACGATCGCGTCTTCCACCGGTCGCATCGGGATGCCGGTCGAGGCGAGTTTCGAATTGTCCAGCACGCAACTCGAACGTGGGGTTTCGGCCGCCGATCGCATGAACTCCGCTTCGTCGGTAAAAAAACGGTACGGCCGCGTGCGAGGCAAACGCTCTTGGATCAACTCCGTCACCCGCCGCGTGGTGATCGCCCCCGTGTTGACCACATTGTAGATGCCAAAGGGAACCCGCCGGATCCAGCACTGCACCGCCGCGTCGGCGAAGTCGTCCAAGTGCGACAAGCTGTTGGTGGCGTCCAAAAGTCGATCGTAGCGTTGTAGTTTGCTCAAGTAGTTTCGCGGCGAATCTTCGTGGTTCAGCGGCATCCGCGGTCGCCAGAGGTAGCACGTCGGGCAGTCGGCCAGGACTTCTTCCGCCAACGCCTTGGTGCCCGAATAGAAACTGCACGGACCGTCGCGGAAACAGAAATTCGGCGGGTCGCTTTCGGTGAAGCCGCCGGGCTTTCCGCCGTCCCCGTTGTAAAGGCAGCCGCTGGAAACTTGGCCCCAAGGAATCCCTGCTCGCTCACAAGCGGCACGGATCTTGCCAGGAAGCACCGCGTTGGCCGACAAGCACTCGGCCTTGTCTCTCTCGCAATCATCCACGTTGGTGCGGCCGGTGTAGCCGGCGCTGTTGATCAGAAATTTGGCCCCGAGTCCGCTCAGTCGCCCGGCCAACGCATCGACGTCATGCAGATCGATCTCGTGGCGCCGCAGTGTCGCGAATTCGACTTCGTGGCGGGCCAATGATGCTCGCAAAGCCGTCCCGACGAATCCAGAACCGCCCAGCAGCACGATCATGTCGAAAGTCTTGATTGAAAGAGAAGGATCCGGATGAACAAGTCGTTCCGGACGCAGCCTATCAGCTAATCCCTGCCCCATCCGCCCGCCGGTGTCAAAACGTCGTCACCCGCATCGACCAGCCCTTGCCGAAAGTCTGCCGCTGTGATTCCGACCGAAGGTCAACAGTGCGGTGACCATGACACCGGTTAGATCGAACGTGGCGTTGACGTGCCGGGCGATTGCATCGACGTGAACCTCGCAAATCGGTGCCGAAAGCTCATTCAACTCCGCAACCGGCGTGCGAAGATCATCCTTGTCTTGATGCGACATCCCGGCAATCCATTCGGAGCTGCCGGTAGCCACGGATGCCAAAGGACTGACACATCAGGGTGGTGGACATGTGCGTTCTCTCAAAGGATGGCTTCAGAAATCTCCTCTGAAGGATGGCATGTCCACGCTTTTTCACCCATGCATCGAACTTTCGGCGATTTCATGCCCCGCGCACTCTCCCGTCGGATGAGCCTTTCTTTGTTTGCAATGCTGTCAATTCACTGGCGTTTTGCGTAACGGAATCCCGCTCCGCGAAAGGCGTCGTCTTGTCGGCTCGTCGGCCGATTCGGGATTCTGGACATAAGCGGCGACGTTGATTCCGCTGGCCGCCGCTTGCTCGGCCCGTTCGATCGAAGCGGGCGACAGGTCGCCGATCGTCACGTCGTAGACGGGGGACAATGAGTGGGGAACGGCAAGATCGCTTCGCTGTCCGGCCGGGCGAGCCTCCCGGTGAAGCTTTGCCGACAATTCCTTCGCACGAGCGACCATCTTTTTGGTGCGTCGGGGGTACTTTGTCGCCAAGTCGTGTGCTTCGCCCGGATCCTTTTCCAAGTGAAACAACATCGCGGGTCGGCCGGCAACCGAGCGAACCTTCCAGGCCTCCGATCGCAGGCCTTGCAAAGCCCCGCCGCCGTTGTGAAAAAGCATTTCGGTCCGCGGCGACGTTTCCGAAGCGGCGAAGAACACCTCCGAAGCATCCAGCCCGTCGACGGTCCGGTCGCTCGGCAAGGTTCCGCCGACGAGTGCGGCCAACGACGGCAACACGTCCATCGAGCTGACGAAACCACGACTCGTCCGACCGGAGGGAATCAGCCCGGGTCCCCAGATCACAAAAGGCACCCGCAAGCCGCCTTCCCATGACGTGTGTTTGGTGCCTTGGAAGGGCCCCGCCGAGCCGCTGCTGATCGGACTCGGCCCGTTGTCGCTGGTGAAGATGACAATCGCTTGGCGTCCGGTTCGCCGCATTCGCCCGCGAACCGCCTCGATCAGTCGTCCGGTTTCGTGATCGATCTGTTCGATGCTGTCGCCGTACAGCCCTCCCCGACTCCGCCCGCGAAACTCATCGGCGACTCCCAACGGGACGTGAGGGAAAGCGTGCGCCAAATACAAGAACATCGGCCGCTCATCGGCGATCCCGCATCGACGAACCGCGGCATCGCCGTACAGCTTGGTGATCGCCGTGTTGTCGACCGTCCCGCTCGGCTCGGTTTGCTCGATCCAAGGCAACCGACGGTCCTCGAAATACACCGTCTCGTGAGCGTCCAGGTTATGATAGATGCCGAGATAGGAATCGAATCCCTGATCGGTCGGCCGAAAAGGTTCGACGAATCCGAGATGCCACTTCCCGATCATCGCTGTCGCGTATCCGACGTCCCGCAAGACCTCCGCCAACGTGACCTCTTCGCCGGCCAGTCCACGGATCGCGTTGGGACGCAGCACGCCTTGGTGAAGTCCGACGCGATGTGCGTAGCAGCCTGTCATCAGCGCGGCTCGAGAAGCGGTGCAGATCGGCTGAGCGACGTAGAAACTGGTCAGCCGTAAACCTTCGTCCGCCATGCGATCGATGTTCGGGGTCGATATTGCTGTCGAACCGTACCCGCTTAAGTCGCCCCAGCCCAGATCGTCGCAGTTGATCAAGATCACGTCGGGCCTGACCGGCTCGGCCGACTCCGCCCACTCGAGCCCCCCGAAGCCGCCCAGCAAAAGTGTGGCAAGAACAGTTCGACCCCGAAAAGCACACATCAAAATCGTGAAAAACGTATTCAACATTTTCGGTCGCATGGGCGTGGTCAGCTCAACTTGTCGAACAGGGTTCGGTGAGGGGGCGTCCTCGAAACATTACGATTCGTCGCGTGTGACGCTTCGTCGCGAAACGCCCCGTCCGCTCGGGAACTTCATCCACGTTAAGCGGATCATCACGTCGTGTGGGAGCCGGCACGCTAAAATCGACGAAACGTTGAGACGCTTTGCCTCTCGCTTCTCTTTTCCCCAACCCGTCCTCACCCCCCGTTCCCCACGGAAAGACTCCATGAAATTCTCCGCACTGACCGTTTTGGCACTTGCCGTGGGCGTGAGCTTCGCTCGGGCCGATCACCTTGTGTTCGAGGGGACCGAGGGAATCGGCGCCGGAAAACACGTCGTTTTTCTCGCCGGCGACCACGAGTATCGCTCGGAGGAATCCTTGCCGGCGTTGGCCAGGATTTTGGCCAAGCACCACGGCTTCAAATGCACGGTCTTGTTCAACATCGATCCGGAATCGGGTGAGATCGTCGCCGGCACGCCCTCGAACATGCCGGGAACCGAAGCACTGGGTGACGCCGACTTGGCGGTTGTCTTTCTACGCTTCCAAAATTTGCCGTCGCAGCAGATGAAGCCTTTCGAGGACTACTTGCAACGCGGCGGTCCCGTGGTCGGCATGCGGACCGCCACGCACGCCTTCAAGATTCCCGCGGGAGGAGACTTTGCGAAGTATTCCTTTGACTCCCGAGCGGACGACTACGAACTCGGCTTCGGTCATCAGGTGCTCGGACAAACCTGGGTCGGCCATTACGGAAAAAACCATCGGCAGAGCACCCGAATCGAAAGGGTCGAAGCGATGAGGGAGCATCCGATCTTGCGTGGGGTCAGCGACGTTTGGGTTCAGGCCGGCGGCTATGTCGGCAAGCCGACCGACGGTCAGGTCCTGACGATGGCACAACCGCTCGACGGCATGACGCCGGACTCGCCCGCGTCGACGACCCAGCCCCCGATGCCGTCGGAATGGACGCGGACTTATGCTTCGTCGTCGGGCAAACACGGGCGTGTGTTCACGTCGCTTTACGGCACTCCGGAGGACCTGACCAACGACGGTTATCGCCGGTTGATGATCAACGGCATCTTTTGGGCGATCGGAATGGAAGATGCGATCACGCCGGATTTGAACATCTCGTTCGTCGGACCCTTCCGGCCCAATACCTTTGGCAATCAACGACACGCGCGTGGCATCAAGCCGGAGGCGTACGCCGGATTCGAAAGCCCGATCCCCGCGCACAACCGAATCGAAAAGCCGTAACCAACCCCGCAACGCCGCGGGGGGGGCGGAGAAAGAATCGGCAGCACCGCAACGTGACGATCCGATCGTGCCCTCCCCATTCACAACAACTTTCCATCCCGAAAATGAAACCGATGAACTGTGTGCCTCAGCGTGTGCTGAACCGTGTCAAGCCGACTTTCTGCTCGCTGGCGATCGCCGTTGCCGCCGTGCTGTTGCCGGAAACAGGACTTCTCGCCGCGGACGAATCCGCCCCGCGACCGCCGAACTTCGTCGTGTTCTTGGTGGACGACTTGGGGTACCGGGACATCGGCGCGAACAACTCGGATTGCTTTTACGAAACGCCGAACATCGATCGCCTTGCCGGGTCGGGCATGCGTTTCACCGATGGCTACGCGGCTAATCCGGTTTGTTCGCCCACGCGGTACAGCATGATGACGGGCAAGTACCCGACGCGAGCCGGGGCCACGAATTTCTTTTCAGGAAAACGCAGCGGAACGTTCCATCCGGCGCCGCTAAACGACAACATGCCGCTGGACGAAATCACCATCGCTCAGATGTTGAAAGAACGCGACTATGCGACGTTTTTTGCGGGCAAATGGCACCTCGGCAACGACGAAGAGTACTTTCCCCAGAATCGCGGTTTCGACGTCAACGTCGGCGGCCATTCGCGGGGCGGACCCTACACGGGCAAGAAGTATTTCGCGCCTTTCGAGAATCCGCAAATGAAAATCGAAAGCCCACCCGGCGATCATTTACCCGATCGATTGTCGCGTGACACGGCGGCTTTCATCGATGACCACAAAGACAAACCGTTCTTGGCGTATTTGTCGTTCTATTCGGTGCACACGCCGCTGATCGGTCGGCCGGACTTGGTGCAAAAATACGAACGGAAAGCGGCAACCGTCACGGGTGATGAATTTGCCGAGGAAGAGCAGGTTTTCGGAAACAAACCCCGCAAGGTCCGGATCCTTCAAAAACATGCCGTCTACGCGGCCATGGTCGAGGCGATGGATCAAGCGGTCGGGAAAGTGCTCGATCAATTGGAGGCGTCGGGTGTTGCCGACAACACCGTGGTGGTGTTCACGTCGGACAACGGAGGCCTGTCCACATCGGAAGGATCCCCGACCAGCAATCTTCCGCTGCGTGGCGGCAAGGGCTGGGTTTACGAAGGCGGCATTCGTGAACCTTGGATCATTCGCTATCCCGGCGTCACGAAACCGGGATCGACTTCGTCCGAACCGATCTGCTCCATCGATCTGTTTCCCACGATCGCCGGTGCCGCGGGCATTGAGGTCGGGCATGCCATCGACGGCTTTGACCTTCGACCGGTGCTGCAAGGCGGCACGCTGGATCGCGACGCCTTGTTCTGGCACTATCCGCACTACAGCAATCAGGGGGGCATTCCGGGCGGTGCGATCCGACAAGGCCGTTTCAAATTACTGGAACGTTACGAAGACGGACGCGTTCATTTGTACGACTTGGCCACGGACATCGGTGAATCCAAAGATCTGTCCGCGGAAATGCCCGAGCGTGTCCGGACCATGCGCGGCCGTTTGCATGATTGGTATCGCGACGTCGATGCAAAGTTTTTGCAACCGAAGGACGGGCGAATCCCTTGGTCTCCCACGACAAGTCGCTGAGCTTCGCCCGCGAACCGGTCAACGACTTTGGTAACGGGCGACCACGTCGGCCAGCGGATAGGTCGTCACGTCGCGGTTACCCTCCCACGCGATGATCTCGTGAAGGCGGCGATATCCTCGCGAGACCAGTTCGCAGCGTTGTGCCACAAATGAACCGTCCAAGTGACGACGGTCCATCATGCCCCCGACGTCGACCGCGTCGAAGCGATCGTCGTCGATGAACTGGGCAAGCACGGGGTTGCACCGGAGATGACGTTCCGGCGTCTTGTGGAGGACTTCGGGATCGAGTTCACCGATCACGTAGCGAAGGTACAAGTCACTGTCGACGATCGAGGTGACGTCTTCTCCGCAGACCTCACAACGGTAGCCTTGATCACATTTGGCCATGGACCTTCCTCAAGGCGGCTCAGTTCAGACCGAGAACGTCAAACATGTTGTACAGACCGTCGGATCGACCGCGGAGGAATTTAGCGGCGGCCAACGCACCGGAGGCATAGCAATCACGGTTACTGGCGGCCACGTTCAATTCGATCCGCTCCCCGAGCATCCCGAACACGATCGTGTGTTCGCCCGGATTGTCACCGACGCGGATCGCGTGGTAGCCGATTTCGTTTCGCGTCCGCTGACCCGTTTCGCCCTCCCGCCCGTGGACGTGTTTGACTTCGCCGCCGAGTCTCTCGGCGATCAGTTCACCGAATCGAAGTGCGGTGCCGCTCGGCGCGTCGGCTTTGAAGCGATGGTGTCGCTCCAGGATCTCGACGTCGATTCCTCCGGCGACGTCTTTTAAGGTTTCGGTGACTTGCTGCGCCAACTTCATCGTCAAATTCACGGCCATCGACATGCTGGGGGCCCAGACGATGGGAAGGGACCGCGCGGCGTCGATCAACAACTGTTTTTGAACGTCCGAAAGCCCCGTCGTGGCCATCACCAAGGGGATCTTTGCCGCGACACAATTCGCGACGACCGCGTCGACCGCGGCGGGCAAGGAAAAGTCGATCACGACGTCGGCAAAGGCCGGCCACTGGTCGGAAAGTTCGACGCCGACCGCGGGAATGCCCGCCAACAGGCCCGCGTCTTGACCGAGCACGGCGTTGTCGGCGTGTTCGATCGCCGACGTGATTTGAAAGTCGGTATCGTCGGCGGCCAGCGCGACGACCCGTCGGCCCATGCGACCGGCGGCACCATGGATGGCAAGTTGAACGGGCATGGTGATCGAGATTCTCTGTTTCGGGTGTGACGGTGTTCAGGTTTTCGGAAAGTTCTCAGCCGTTCGCCGCCAACGCTTTGTCGCTGATGTCTTTGCGGCACCAGGCGCCTTGCCAGCGAATTTCCTTGACGGCAGTGTAGGCTTGCAGTTTGGCTTTGCTGATGCTGTCGCCGATCGCGGTGACGCCCAAGACGCGGCCGCCCGTGTTGACGACTTGACCATTGACGGTGTCGGTGCCGGCATGAAAGACTTTGACGTCGGGAAGGGCATCGGCCGCGTCCAGGCCTTTGATTTCACGGTTTTTTTCGTAGTCGCCCGGATAACCTTCGCTGGCCATCACGACGCACAGACTCGGCCGATCATCCCATTCCAACCCGTCGATCTCACCGAGTCGGCCGTCGACGGTCGCTTCGATCACGTCGACGATGTCCGTTTTCAAACGCATCAACAGCGGTTGGCATTCGGGGTCACCGAAGCGGACATTGAATTCGAGAACCTTCGGTCCGGCGGGCGTCAGCATCAGCCCGGCGTACAGCACGCCTTGGAAAGGTCGACGCGAACGTTTCATGGCGTGAACGATCGGCACCAAGACGTTCGCTTCGACTTTCGCCATCAGTTCTTCGTCGATGATGGGCGTCGGACAGTACGCCCCCATTCCTCCGGTGTTTGGACCTGTGTCGCCGTCATAGGCGGGCTTGTGATCCTGAGCCGGCGGCAACGTGACGATGGTTTCGCCGTCGGTGATCGCCAACACGCTGGCCTCTTGGCCGGACAGTCTTTCCTCGATGATCAGTTCGGCGCCGGCATCGCCGAATTCGCGTTGGTTGGCGATGCGGTCGATCGCTTCGAGGGCTTCGCTGCGGGTGCCGCAAACGATGACGCCTTTGCCGGCGGCCAAGCCGTCGGCTTTGACCACCACGGCGACTTTGTCGGTCGGTTCGCTGTAGCGGTCTTTGATGTAACGCGACGCGTCACCGGCGTCACGAAAGGTTCGGTAGTCTGCGGTCGGGATGTCGGCCGAGTGCAGCAGGTTTTTGCAAAACACCTTGCTGCCCTCCAGTTCCGCGGCGGCTTTGGTCGGTCCGAACACCCGCAGGCCTTCGGCTTGCATCGAATCGACGATGCCCATCACCAGGGGAGCTTCCGGGCCGACGACGACCAAGTCGATCTGTTCGCTTTTGCAAAAACGGATCAGGCCGTCGATGTCGGTCGCGGCGATCGGGACGTTGACGGCGTCGCGAGCCGTCCCCGCGTTGCCCGGCGCCACGAAAACGGTTTCGACACGAGGACTTTGGCCGATTTTCCAAGCCAGGGCGTGTTCACGGCCACCGCCGCCGACGACTAAGACTTTCATCAGGACTGTTTCTATGGGGCTGCGTTGGGGGAACGATCGGAGGGGCGGAAAGCCGCGTAGCTTAGCCCGCGGTACCCCCGACTTGCCAAGCCGGGGCGCCGCGGCGAGCCGCCGACCCGTCGCCCGCCGGCGGGGCGACCGTTCCGAACCTCCGACACACGACCACCGAATTGACCGTCTCGGTGGACTTGCGGCCCGGACGGCATATAATCGAACCGTCCGATCCGATCGTCGGTTCCTGCGACTCGCCATCCTATCCCACCTTCGAAAACCGGGAGCCGCCTTGTCGCGGACACGGGCTTCGGGCCGCCCGATGATCGATCAGCTTGTGTAGACGCGGCGGCGGTCGGAGAATTCTTCTGCTTTCAATCGATCGCCGCTCTTTAATTGAACGTTCGGCTTTGATGTCGTCCCCCCGATTCCGAGGATCCTGATTTGAAGACGTCACGACTTTTGGCCCTGGTGGCCTTTCCCGCCCTATTGGTTTGCTGTTCCGTCGCATCGGCCGAGACCGGTACGCTTCGATTGCAACTGGTCTACGCCGGCGACCCCGTTCCCGCGGCGCCGATCGACGTCAACAAAGACGTCCAGTTTTGCGGCCAGCACGGACTGACCAACGAAAAATTGATCGTCAATCCGACCAACAAAGGTATCAAAAACGCAGTGGTGTACGTTTACACCGGGCGTGGGGCTTCGGATCTGCCGGACTACGAACCGGCCGGCAACACGCACGTGCTGGCAAACGAAAACTGCCGTTTCGAGCCGCGTTATGTGATTGCCCAGACCGGCGACACGCTGAAGATCACCAATCCCGATCCGGTCGGCCACAACGCGAATTTGAACTTCCTTCGCAACACGGCCCAAAATTTCACGATTCCGTCGAATCAGGAAAAGGAGGTCAGCTTGGAAGAACCCGAACCGGCTCCGATCCCGGTCGAATGCAACATCCACCCCTGGATGAAAGCTTACGTCGTGGTTCTGGAGCATCCGTTTGCCGCCGTCAGCGATGAAGACGGCATGATCGAAATCGAAGGCCTGCCGACGGGCGAGGAATTGACGTTCCGCATCTTTCACGAGGCCGGCCGGATCGACGAAGTCATGATCGACGGCAAGGAACAAGACTGGGGACGGTCACGTTTCGAAGTCGAGATCGAGCCGGGCGTCAACGATTTGGGCACCGTCACGGTTCCGGCCGACGCCCTTTCGCCCGAGTGAGTTTCGTCAAGGTTTCTGTCGCCGTGCGGCTCGGTGCATGACGCGTCCGATCCGCCCTGCGACGATGCGCGGCGTTTTCAATCGTTGCGATCGGCGGTTCAATGGTCATGGACCCTTCACGATCTTCACTCCGCCGGCCGCTCCGATTTCGCCAAGCCATGTCCCGTTTGATTTCTTCCGCCAGGAATTTGCCCGCGACGATCATCGGATCGATCGCGGTGCTGATCCTGGCGTCCGTTTCGGTCGCGATGGTCGGTTGCGACGCTTCGGTCGAGCGATTCGACCCGAACCTGCTGTACGCGCTGTCGCTGGAAAAAACGCGTGACGTCCCCACCGAGACGGCGACCGACCACGCCGCCGAGGTGGTCGCCGAACTGTTCGGCACCCCCGAATCACCGCGTTGGCCGGTCGAGTGGATGGACGACGATGCCGGGTCGATCCTGAAAGATCCCGAACACCTGAATCAGGCGATCGGCAAAATCAGCAGCGACCAGAATGATCAACACCGCGGCTTGTATCGTGAACACTGCGTGATTTGCCACGGCGTCTCGGGCAGCGGCAACGGCCCGGCTTCGCTGTTCCAAGACCCTTATCCGCGTGATTTCCGCCACGGCGTCTTTAAGTGGAAATCGACCAAGCGGGGCGACAAACCGACGCGGGGAGACTTGCTGGGTCTACTGCGACGCGGCATCCCGGGGACTTCGATGCCGTCCTACGCGATTCTGAGCAATGAACAACGCGACGTGCTGGTCGATTATTTGATTTACTTGGCCGTTCGTGGCGAAGTCGAGCGTGAGTTGATGACCGTCGCGGTCGATGAACTCGGTTACGAGGAAACGCCGGCCGATTCGGAGGTCGATCTTTCCCTGGTCTTCGCTGGCGTCGACGGACGCGACATCGAAGCCGCCGAAGTCATCCGCGATATCGTGGGCGACGTCGTGGACAGTTGGCGGGAAGCGGAATCCGACATCGTCGAAGTTCCCCCGGTGCCCAGGGAGTCGTTGAGAGTGACAACCGGCGACGTCAAGACGATCGGCTGGACGGACGAAGCGATCGAACGGGGCCGACAAATTTACGAAGGCCAAGTCGCCAACTGCGTGGGTTGCCACGGCAAGCACGGCTTGGCCGACGTGGCGACGTTGGACTACGACGACTGGACCAAGGAGTACACGACGCGAATCGGGATCACCCCGAGTGATCGCGAAGCCGTCGAGCCCCTGAGAAAACTGGGGGCTTTGCCGCCCCGTCCGGTTCGTCCGCGTCGACTCGCCGACGGTGTTTTTCACGGGGCGGGCACCACCGAAGCGATCTACCGACAGATCACTCAAGGCATCGCCGGTTCGCCGATGCCCGCGGTGACGTTGACCGACGAACCTTCGCCGACAGGTTTGACGCCGGATCAAGTGTTCGATCTGGTCGCCTACGTGCAGTCGTTGGCCGACGGCGATTGATCGACCGAAACCGACGACGCTGCCCCCAAAAACGTTCATCCCCTTGAAAGCCTTTTTCGACATGAGCCGAGACAACTATCGGACGATCGGTGCCCTGATCGGCTTGGCCGTCGGTGTCGGGCTGATGTATTTACTGGGCCAGAGCGGCCTGGTGGCCGGTGCGGTCTTTGGCGCCGGCGGTTGCGTGTTGGGCGGAATCACGGGCGAAAAGATCCACGACCGAAAATAACCGCATTCCCAATCCCTCTTTCCCCTTTCTCGTTCCCCCCCCATGGACACCATCGGCCGCACACGACTGGTTCACCGCTTGGCTTGGCTATTGGTCGCTTTGGCCTGGCCGCTGATTTGGGTCGGCGGTTTGGTGACGACTTACGACGCCGGGATGTCGGTGCCCGATTGGCCGGGGACTTATGGCTACAACCTGTTGCTGTACCCGCTGTCGACCTGGATCACCGGTCCTTTCGACATCTTTGTCGAACACGGCCACCGTTTGCTGGGGATGGTCGTGGGCATCGTGGCGATCGCGTTGTTGATCGCGGCCTGGAGACGCGAATCGCGGTGGTGGGTGATCGTGCTGTGCTTCGGCGTCTTGCTGGCCGTGATCGGCCAAGGCGTGCTGGGCGGGATGCGAGTGCTGATGAGCGACCAGACATTGGCGATGGTTCACGGCGTCACCGGGCCGGCATTTTTTGCGCTCTCGACGGTCGCCGTGGTCGTGACCAGTCCGTGGTGGATGCGACTACCGTCCGACGGGACGTCCGGCCCGAGTCGATCCGGCCCGAGTCGATCCGGTTCGTTGGGACGCTTCGCGGTCGTGTCGGCGGCGGGGCTGGTCGCCTTGACGTATTTGCAATTGGTCTTGGGTGCCCTGTTGCGGCACGCCGGCCCGACGACCCGGCCGGGCATTTTCGCGATGATCACGGCGAACCACATCTTGATCGCCTTTGTGGTCTGGGCCGTCGCGGTGCTCGTTTGGCTGTTGGTGCGGAGGTGCGGCGATTTGACGCTCTCGCGTCCTGGCGTGGCTTTGGTAACTTTAGTCTTCGTGCAAATCGGTTTGGGCACGGCCACTTGGCTGGTGAATTACGGTTTTCCGACGTTTTTGCGGGGGGCGCCGGGTTCCGAGCATTTCCTCATCCGTGCCAAAGGGTTCACCGAGTCGCTGATCGTGACCGGACATGTGGCAACCGGTTCACTGATTTTGGCCGTTGCGACGTTGCTTCTGGTCCGAGCGCTACGATATCGACACGTCCAGTCAGGAATTGCTTCATCATGTTGATCGCTGAGAACGCGTCGGTCGCCGAAAACACCCGGCGCGGTTCGACCGATGGCCCGACGACGTCTTGGCGGTCTCGGTCGGGTGCCGACGACGACTTTCCAGCGGAGATGGTTTTGTCACAGACTTCGCTTGCCGCGAACGACAACGCGACGGCGGTCGACAAGCCGAGAAGCGTGCTGGCCGACGTCGTCGAACTTTCCAAGCCCAGGATCGTCACAATGATTTTGGTGACGACCGTCGCGACGGCACTGATCGGTGGCGGCGGGGCGATGCCGCTGTTGGGCTTGCTGACGCTGCTGCTGGGGACCGCCGGAGTCGCAGCGAGTGCGGGTGCGGCGAATCAGATATGGGAACGCGTGATCGACTGCGGCATGACGCGAACGGCTGTTCGTCCGCTGCCGTCGGGACGCATGCAGACGGCGACCGCGACGTTGATTTGTGCCGTCTGGGGGATCGGGGGAACCGCGATCCTGTGGACGTTGCACGGCGCGGTGCCGGCGATCGTCGGTGTCCTGACTTGGGCGCTGTACGTGTTGGTCTACACGCCGATGAAGACACGGACTTACTGGAACACCACGGTCGGGGCGATCGCCGGCGCGATGCCGGTGCTGATCGGTTACACGGCGACCGGTGGGCTGCTTTCCGAGGTGACCGGATGGCTGCTGTTCGGAATCTTGGCGGCTTGGCAGTTCCCGCACTTCATGGCGATCGCGTGGTTGTACCGACGTCAGTACGCCGAGGCGGGATTCGAGATGACGACGACGGTCGAACCGACGGGCCGTTCGGCAGGCTACCAAAGTCTGGCCGGATCATGGGCGATCGCCCTGTGCGGTGCGTTCCTCTGTTTCCTCAGCGGTTCCGGCTCGGGAGCCTTCGTCGCGACGGCTCTGGTGCTCGCGTTGACATGGCCGTTGCTGTCGTCATCGTTGCGTTTCTTCAAGGCTCCGAACGACCTGACTGCGCGGAAAATGTTGCGAGCGTCTTTGTTGGTGCTTCCCGGCGTGTTGCTGGTCGTGACGGTGCGGATCCTGTGGTGAACACCTCTCCGATGGCGTTCCCGGCGAATGAAAACATTTCCGATTCAACCGCGGCGGGCGATGATACCGCGGTGGCACAAGTCACCGGGGTTCATCATGCCTACGGCGACACGCAAGCGCTCGGCGGTGTCGACCTTCGGATCGACGCTTCGCGAATCACCGCACTGCTGGGACCCAACGGCAGCGGCAAGACGACACTGTTTCGATTGCTGTGCACGCTGTTGCCTTTACAAAAAGGCGACATCAAGATTGTCGGGTCGGATGTCGCTTCCCAGGCTTTGGCCGTCCGTCAGAACATCGGCATCGTGTTCCAATCGCCCAGCTTGGATGCGAAGCTGACCGTGGACGAAAACTTGGCCTGCCAGGCCGCCTTGTACGGCATCGCCGGACGCACTTTCCAAAAACGACGCGACGAAGTGTTGGAAAGCTTGGGCATTAAAGATCGCCGTGGCGAGTATTGCGAAAAGCTTTCGGGAGGACTGAAACGTCGTGCGGAGATCGCCAAAAGTCTGTTGCACCGTCCCCGTCTGATGTTGCTGGATGAGCCGAGTACGGGTTTGGATCCGGCCGCCCGTCGTTCGCTTTGGAAATGCTTGACCGACTTGGCCGAGCAAGGCACCGCGGTCTTGCTGACGACGCACTTGATCGAAGAAGCCGACAAAGCCGATCAAGTCGTGATCTTCTCGGCCGGAAAAAAAGTCGCCGAGGGGCCGCCGCATGAACTTCGCGGTCAACTCGGAAGTCGTCTGATCAGCTTGGTCGTCGCCGACCCGGACGCGGCGGCCGATCGGCTCCGCGATGAATTCGGCCTGACGGTCCTGCGGACTCAGGATTCGCTGAAGATCAGCTCGGACGTGACGCCAGATTTGGTGGGGCGAATCGCGGATTTCCTTGGCGACTCGTTGCAGTCGATCACGCTGGGTCGCCCCAGTTTGGAAGACGTTTTCGTGGCTCGAACGGGCGTCCACTTCGACGCGTAAGGAAAACGACATGAGCCATGACGCCCCGACGATCACCGCCCCCCACCGCCCCGGCCCCTTGACCGCGGGCGTCGCGGCGTCGTGGATGTTGGCGACCCGCGAATGGAAGCGTTTTTTTCGTCAACGCAACCGCGTCACCGCGGCGATCGTTCAGCCCGTCTTGTTTTGGTTGCTGTTCGGCACCGGGCTGAGCGGAGCGTTTCGTTCGGCGGGGGACCAGAGTTTCTTGGAATTCTTTTTGCCCGGAACGGTCGCGTTGATCGTTTTGTTCACGGCGATCTTTGCGACCATCTCGGTCATCGAAGACCGCCGGGAGGGATTCATGCAGTCGGTCTTGGTCGCGCCGGTGGGACGATGGCCGGTGTTGCTCGGCAAGGTCGTCGGCGGCGCCGCGATCGCTTGGGTCCAAGCCGTCGCGTTCCTGGTGCTGGCCTGTGCCGTCGGCACGGTGCCGCTGGGTGGTTCCTTGTTCGCTGCGTTCCTGTTGCTGGCGATCATGGCCCTCGCGATGTGCTCCTTGGGAATGATCGTGGCGTGGCCGATGGACAGCACGCAGGGTTTTCATGCGATCATGATGTTGGGTTTGATGCCGATGTGGTTGCTCAGCGGTTCCTTTTTTCCGGTACCCCCGGTCACCGGTTCGGCCGGATGGGGACAAGCTTTGTTGGGCTGGGTCATGCGAGCCAACCCGCTGAGTTATTCGATGCTGGAGCTGCGGCGTTTGCTTTATCCGGCCGTGGATTTCACCGACGCCGGTTTCGGACCGAGTTCGTCGGTGTGTTGGCTGGTGACCTTGGTCGCCACCGTCGGTTGCACCGTCGTTGCTTGGCGGTTGATGCGGGGAAATCAAAAAGTCGACGTGATTGTTTAAGAACAAAGGTTGATGATGAAAACGGCGATTCATGTTTTCTTGATCTTGGTCCTCGGGGTCGGACTGGGCTTGGCGATCCGAGCCGTGCGTGGCCCCGGGCGTGGTTCTTCCAACGGCCCCGCCGACGGCGAAACGGTCTACACGAACGACCAACCGTTGGACGTCGATGCGGCGGTCAACGACACGCCGTCCAAGCCGCCGGAGGATGAAGAGTGGCTGAGCCGGTTCGTGTTGACCGAGCGCAGTGGGAAATCGGTCAGCAGCGAAGACCTGGCCGGACATCCGTACGTCATCAGCTTCTTTTTCAGCACCTGTCCGGCGAGTTGTGTTTCGCAGAACCAAAAGCTGAAAGCCTTGCAAGACGAATTCGAAGGTCAAGGCGTTCGTTTCGTTGCCATCAGCGTCGATCCTGAAACCGATACCCCGGAAGTTTTACGCGAATACGCGACTCGCTTCGGTGCCGACAAAGACCAGTGGCTGTTCATGACCGGCGACTTGGATTACATCCGTCGCGTCGGTGCCGAGATCTTTCGCCTGCCGGTGGACAAGAAGTTTCACACCGACCGTTTCGCCTTGGTGGACGCCGACGGCGCGATCGAAGGATTTTACAATTGGCCCGAACCACGTCAGTTCGAAAAGTTAAAAGAACGCATCACCGAAATGTTGAACGAAACCTCTTCGTCCGACAGCCGGTGATTCAAAACCTCGAGCTTCCCGGCTTCACTTTTTTCCTTCGGCTTTCAGTCCTCAGCTCCCCGCTCTCCCCCATGTCCTGGCAATTTCTGGCCGAAAATCTTCCCCACGCGACGGCGTCGCTGAATCTAACCGCGACGGGGTTGTTGGCCGCGGGGTTGTACAAGATCAAGCATCGTCAATGGCGAACTCACGGCAAACTGATGGTCGCCGCTTTCGCCGTCAGCGTGTTATTCCTGTTGCTGTACCTGTTGCACAAAGTCTCGCTGCAGATGGTCTACGGAGTGCCCAACAAGAAATTCCCCGCCGACGCGCCGTCAGCGGCACGCATCACTTATTTTTCGATTTTGATCCCCCACTTGCTGCTGGCGATCACCGTCCCTTTCTTGGCGATTCGAGCGATCTATCTTGCCAAGCAGGGCCGCATCGTGGCCCACAAACGTTTGGTCAGGTACGCCTTTCCGATTTGGATGTACGTCTCGATCACGGGCGTGCTGGTTTATCTGATGCTTTATCAGTTCTCAATTTTTCAACTTTGGTTATGGTCCGTTTCATGAAAACCTTCCCACTCGCCGTCGTTACTTTTCTTGCACTGACGATTGTCGCCGGCCTTTCCCCGCCCGTGGTGGCCCAGGACGGTGCCGAGTGGACGCCGCTATTCGACGGAAAAACCATGGACGGATGGGAGATGGTGGCCAACAAGAAGAATGAGGACTTGAGTCACTGGACCGTGGAGGACGGTGCGTTGGTGGGCACGGGGAACGCGTCGATGCTGGTCAATACTTCGGGACCCTACAAGAACTTTCGCTATCGGGCCGAAGTCAAAATCAACGACGGAGGAAACTCGGGCGTGTACTTCCGTACGACACGCGAGCCCGGATTCATGGACGGGTACGAGGCCCAAGTGGATAGCACCCACACCGATCCGATCCGGACCGGATCGCTATACGGTTTTTGCCACGTCTACGATCGCCTTGTCGAACCGGGCCAGTGGTTCCTTTACGAAATCGAGGTCCGTGACGATGTTTGGCGTGGCCGGGAAATGACTCGCATCAAGATTTCCGTCGATGACAGGGAATTGTATGAGTACCTGGACTTCGCCAAGACCCATGGCCCGGGTCACTTCGCCTTCCAGCAACATGATCCCGGAAGCCGTGTCGAAATCCGCAAAGTGGAAGTCATGCCGTTAGAGGACTGATCGCAAAACGGGTCAAGAGGCCCAAGTCCCCACCGAGCCGGAGGGTGCCGCGGACGCAAAACGGGACGGGGGTTGATTTCGCGGACCGTTCTTCTTCGTCGGCTCCCTTCCCTCGGCGGACTCCGCGGTGGGTTCAGCGCCCGCGTTGTTCGTCCGAGTCGGCGGTACTACGAAGCCGTCTGACTTCCCATCAGCGTTCCTATCAGGCTT
>CAYVRC010000127.1:0-15953 GCA_964453205.1 uncultured Pirellulaceae bacterium
GCGAAGACGACGTCGCTCGGCTTTTCGTCAGCGGGTTCTACTGTCCGAGTCGACGTGCGCCGACGGGTTACGGTTCGGCCAAGTTCGGACGGACCGACTATGCGTCCAACGCCGGTTTCTACCACGGCAGACCAGACTCACGGGTGGACTTCATTCCGGAAATGCCGCTCGGCCGTCCCGCTCAAGGGACGCGGACTCGAGCCAACGGCGGTCTGACGCGGGGCCGTCAGGGTGCCATCGTCTGGCCCGGCGAAGGAGATAAACGAATCCTCACGGATTTCTCCGACGGTACCAGCAATTCGATCGTGTGGTCCGAAAAATCATTGAACGGTCTGGAACACGGGCGTGACGGCGGCGACAACGAGCGTTGGAATAATGCCGGTTGGGATGAGTGCGTCATCCGTTATCACTTCCCGCCCAAGGCGGACCGGAGCACCTATGCCCCCGACCGTGATAACGGCCAGTCGACGAACTGGAACCGGTACTTCGGTAGTGCTCACGCCGGCGGCCTCAGCGCGGCGTTTTGCGACGGTTCGGTTCGCTTCTTCGCATTCGAGATCGATCCTCTGACGTGGATGCGGCTCTGCCTGATCGACGACGGCGAGATCATCGACGATTCCACCCTTTAACCAAGAAAGCCGTTTTTCAAATGTCCATGATTCGATCGTTTTTATTTTTTGTTGCCGCCGGAACGATGACAGTCGCCCTGAGCGGTTGCGGCGGGGATTCCACGCCGGAGCCGATCTCCGCGGAGCTTGAGCAAGAGATTCAGCAACAAGACGAACAAGTGTTCGACGAAGAGAGCGAGCTCTGAGCCAGTCGGCCCGGTCACGTGACCCGGCCGAGAGGTGAGATGATTTGACGACGACACGCCCGGCACCGTTGCCGGGTGTGTTTTTCTTTTCTGTGGACCGCAAGAGTAGAAAACATGATTCACCGGTTTCGAAATGTATCCCGGGTCACCTCCCGCCCCGGCGGGGCGCTTCTCCTTGCCGTGTCGCTTGCCGTAGCGACCTTGGCCGGAATCGGTTGCGATCGAGCTGGCCGTCCCGGGACGCCGACGGGCGGTCAGAACACGCCGACCGTTCAGATCGGCCCGGAGATCCCCGATTTCTCGGTCTGGCGGCCCTTTTTCCGGACGGATTTCGGCGATCACGTGACGAGCGAGGTCGTGGGAACCGGGTTCGCCGTCGTGGCGGACGACGGCGACGCACCGCGACTGGTCACGTCGCTCCGTCTGATCGGCCCCTTGGCGGGGCTGGACGAACCGGCCGACTCGGCCGCGGCGTGGGCGTCGGTCAACGAAGTTTGGCTGACCGACGCGTTCGGGGTGACCGACACGACGCTGCGGGCGGGCGAGCCGATCGAGTCGGCGACGAACGAATCCGCGGCGGAAGAATCGGCGACGCCATCCGGCGACGCCGGGGCGTCCACGTTCCCCGTGGATCTCGCCGCGAGCGAGTTGATCGTGATCTCCGGCGGGCCGTCGCAGAGACAGTTGAAACCGTTCCGGTTGGGCGATCATTCCGTTTCCAAAGGAGACATCGTGTACATGGTGACCGCCGTCTTTGGCGGCGCCCCGGCGAGTCAAAAGTGCCACCAGGCGACGATCACGTCGGTCGGCGACGACGGCTACCTTGAGTACACCTTCGAGAACCAGCGGTTGTCCCTTCACGCCGCCTCGGGCGCACCGTTGCTCGACGAGGGCGGCCGAGTCGTCGGAGTTCATCTCGCCGGCACGACCGACGGGATTGGCGAAACGGTGGACTTCACGGGTGCGGAAACGTCGAAGTCGGACGGACCGGTAACCGGCCGTGGGATGGCCGCCGCTGCGCTCGCGTCGTTGCTTTAGCGGATCTTTCCGGGCTCGGCCCCGCGCGGTCGGTCAATTCTTGCCCGACGTCATCCTGACGATCAGGCGATCGGCCAAGCCGGGGGACACGGATTGCAGAACGATCAGCAAACGGACCCGTCGCGGCAGGATGACCTCGGCGCGGCGGCGGTCGATGCAACGGCTCACCGCTCGGGCGACGGATTGCGGGTCCAGTCCCTTCAGCCTCGCGCCGCCGGCAGGCTGCTTGGCGTGATCGGGAACGCCTTCCCCGCCGAGTTGCTCGTAACGCTCTCCGGCGTCATCGCGCCGGATCGGCCCCGGGCAGATCAGTCCGACATGAATTCCGTGCTCTTTGGCCTCCAGGCGTAGCTGCCCGGTCCATCCGGCCAGAGCATGTTTGGATAACGGGTAGCTGCCGAGGTACCTTGCCGAAACCTTCGACGCCAAAGAACCGATGTTGATGATGTGTCCGCGAGTCTGGCGCAGCAGCGGGTAGAGAATCCGTGCGCAATTCATCGCGGAGACCACGTTGACGTCCAGCGCCGCGTGGGCCTGCTGGGAAGTCAGGTCGATGGCCAAGCCGCGATCGCTTTGCCCGACCACGTTGACCAACACGTCCAGGCGTCCCACCCGTTCGACCAGAAACTGTCGCAGCGATTCCACTTCCTCGGCAACGGTCACCGAGCAAGCGAAATCGATGACGCGTGGCTCGGCGTTGTCGGCCGATCGATGCCTGCCGACCCGCCGGCAAAGACGCTCCCGCGCGTCGGCCAAGCGATCGACGCTGCGTCCGACGATGACGACGCGATAGCCCTCGTCGATCAACTCGGATGCGATCACCTGACCCAGTCCCGCCGATCCGCCGGTCACCAGTGCGACGCGTCGGACGTCTTTGGCGGCGTCGTCGCGCTGGCTTCGCGGCGTCGGGCCACTCGTGTCGTCATCGGCCGGAAGGTTTCGATTCAATTCGTCGGACGCCTTGATCGCGAGGTGCTGTCAATATCGTCTCCGAGGTCGTTTCCGCCCGAGGAGGCTGCCATCATATCGGCGGGCGTCTATATTCACACCGCGCTGGAACTTCGGTGTTCTGGGACTTCGGTATCTCCGAAGCGAAATCTTTTCTCGAGGGAACCCACTGCCGTGACACGACCACGCATCGATGAAGCCTGCACCAAGATCGTTGCGACGGTCGGACCCGCCTGTGCCGGCCAAGAAAAACTGGCCGAGTTGATCGAAGCCGGCGTGGATGTGTTTCGCATCAACAGCGCGCACGGGTCCCGCGACGAGCACCAGCGGGCCGTCGATCGCATCCGCGCCGCGGGCCGAGAAACCGGATTTCCTGTTGCCATTCTGATGGACTTGGCCGGTCCCAAAATTCGTCTGGGTGAACTGTCCGAGCAACCGCTTGTCTGCGAATTGGGGATGGAACTGACGTTCGTTCGTGGCCCGGACAGCCGGGGGCCTCGGGAACTGACCAGTACGTATGACCGCCTGATCGACGAATTGGCCGTCGGCAACCAAGTGATGCTTGCCGACGGCACGGTGACGTTGCAGGTCGAAAGCGTCGACGGCGAACGGGCGGTCTGTCGCGTGATCGCGCCGGGCGAGGTCCGCAGCCGACAAGGCATCAACTTGCCGGGCGTCAAACTGTCGGTCCCCGCGATGCTGCCGGCCGACATCGACAACGCGATCTGGGCGGCGAAGAACAAGCTCGATCTGGTCAGCCTGTCCTTTGTACGTCGTGGCGAAGAGGTGAAGGCGTTGCGTGAACTGTTGGCCGAACATCAGTCCGAAGCCTTGGTCATCGCGAAGATCGAAAAGCCCGAAGCGTTGGATCACCTGGACAGCATCGTGGACGCCGCCGACGGGATCATGGTCGCCCGGGGGGACCTGGGTGTCGAGATCGACATCGCCGAAACGCCCGTCGCGCAGAAACGCATCATCCGCGTCTGCGAGCAGAAAATGAAACCGGTCATCGTGGCCACTCAGATGCTCGAATCGATGCACCACAGTCGCCGCCCGACTCGCGCCGAAGCGTCCGACGTGGCCAACGCGGTGATCGATGGCGCGGACGCTTGCATGTTGTCAGGCGAAACGGCGATCGGGGATTATCCGGTCGAGGCGGTCAAGATCATGAAACGAATCGCGCGGTTTACCGAGCGAAAACTGTTGTCGCATCAACGGGTCGACCCCACGTTCACCGATCGCGTGCATCCGATCACGACGGCCGCGACCTTGGCCGCGACCGACATCGCCGAAGCCATTCAAGCGAAATTGATCGTGATCGCGACACGCAGCGGCAGCACGGCCTGGGTCAAAAGCAAAAGCGATGCCCGCAGCCTGGTTCCGACCTTGGGCGTCAGCGACAGTCCGGAATCGGTCCGCCGGATGAACTTGTTCTGGGGGATCAAGCCTTTGACGATGAAGCAAATCGGTGACACGCCGGCGCTGATTTCAGACGTCTGCGATTGGGGCAAGCGGCAGGGCGGATTGGCCAACGGCGACAACGTCGTTTTTGTCGCCGGAACCGGCGTGATTCGAGAAGCCCACAACGTCGTCTTGGTTCACACGGTCGATTGATCCACGACCAGCGGAGGCACCGGACAATCCAGCAAGTCCGCGATTCCACGCAGCAATTCGGCTTCACGCATCACCACCTTTTGGTCGTCACAGACGATCGCCGCGCAGGCGTCGATGATCCGACCGCGGATTTTTTCGCTGCTTCGATTCAGCTTGACCAAGGCTTGGTGCAGCCGGTTCAAGTCGCATTGTTCGACGGTCAAAAGCCGCGCGGGAACATTCAGCTCCGTAACACCGGCCGCGAACGAGGCTTCGATCCGATCAGGATCCGACTCCCCGACGCGTGCGACGACCGAAAGCAACGTGCTGACTTCGCCCGTCAAACGTTGCAGTCCGTAGTGTGTCACCATCTGACGACCGACCGGGTGGAAGTGGGGGCGAAGATGACGACGTAAGACCTGAGCGAGCGTCCATTCGAACAGCGAAATCTTGTCATCCGCGGCGACCATTTCATCAAACGCCGCGATGAACTGTTGGTACTGACGCGGACTGATCGCGGCCAACGCGGGTAGGCACAGATCGATCAGCGGAAGACGAGACTCATCGCCCAGTGCGTCCAGCACGCCGCCGAGCCGACCGCTTAGCCGGGCCACGGCATCGTCGATCCGCAGGGCGACGATTTGCAGCTGTTTTTTGCGAATGCCCGGATCGTGGTCCAGCAACAGAGCGAGCACGACCGCGCGAACCGAGTAAGGTTCGCGGGCCTGCCGCAGAACTTCCGGGTCCAACTGTGCGATCAGCCTTGTCGCGTGAACCCGGTGATAATCCAAGGGCTCGCCGATGTGATCGACGGTGGCTTTGACGACAGGGACGGGCACCTGATCGCTGGTCACCTGATCGCTGGGCACCTGATCGCTGGGCGGCCGCCGACTGAGGCGATCCACTTCGTCGCCGGCCAGCCCCGACGCACCGTCGATCGGCGACCGGCCGGGTCGCGAAGATGTGGTCGTGACGACCGGAAAGACGCCGTCCCAGTTCGGCTCGATGGCCAGAATCCGCCGGGGCAGGGCAGGGTGGGTGGCCATCAGGCCGGTGAAACCTTCGAACACGCCTTGTCCGAAAAACATGTGGCTGGCGACCGGCGCACCGGGGTGCTCCAAACGACCATGCACTCGGATGCCGCCGAGTTTTTTCAGAGCGCCGGCGATGCCACCGGGATGGCGGGTGAATTGCACCGCCGAAGCATCCGCCAAGTACTCACGCTGACGCGACACCGCGGCTTTCAACAAGCCGCCGATCAGCGACCCGAGCGAACCGATGATCAGCAACGCGATCGCGACGCCCAGGATGATCAACACCGCGCCGCCTTGGCTTTTGCCGTCACCGCCGCTTCGCCGTCGCCCGTGTCCGGAGTACAACATGCTGCGAAAAATCAGTTTGCCGACCAGCGTCAGCAGCAGGATGCCGTGAAGGATTCCGATCATGCGAATGTTCATCCGCATGTCGCCGTTCAGGATGTGACTGAATTCGTGCGCGATCACGCCTTGCAGTTCCTCACGCGACAGATGATCGATCGCGCCTCGGGTCACACCGACGACCGCGTCGCTCGGCGAATAGCCCGCCGCAAACGCGTTGATCGCCGGTTCGTCCAGCAAGAAAACCGGCGGCACCGGCGTTCCCGACGCGATCGCCATTTCTTCGACGACGTTCAAGACACGACGTTCATGGAAGTCTTGCGAATCCGGTGACAATCGCCGACCGCCGATGCTCTCGGCGACGCTGCGACCGCCGCCGCTCCGCAGTGCGACGACTTTGTAAAGCGTCCCCAAAGAGATCACGACCGCGGCGATCGCACCGCCGATCAGCCCGTACTGCAGGGCAGGGCGGGGCAGTCGCCAAAGTTCCGCCGAACCGAGACCGTCCAGAAAAGGATCCGCGGCGCCGCCGGTCCGCGAAACCGAGGCAAACTGACTGACGAAAGCCACCAGCAAGAAAATCGCGACGACCATGACGACCAGCGAGACGCCGAACATCAGCACCAACAGCGCCGTGTTCTTGCGGGCCTTGGCTTGCCGATCGAAGAACTGCGTGCTCACTCGAACGACACCTTCGGCGCTTCGGCGATCGCTTCGCTGTCGAATTCCAGCAAGTCACGATCGGTGTGATGGCCGAACGGCGCGGCGAGAACCACGGCGGGAAAGCTTTGGCGATACGTGTTGTACATTGTGACCGAATCGTTGTACGCCTGACGGGCGAAACTGATCTTGTTTTCGGTCGTGGTGATCTCCTCGGTCAACTGCATCATGTTCTGATTGGCCTTCAGATCCGGGTACGCTTCGGCCAACGCGAACAAACGTCCCAGAGCACCCGAGAGTCCTTTTTCCGCGGCGGCCATCGACGCCATCGCTTCGGCACTGCCCGGATCGGCGGAAGCTTGTTGCAGCCCGCCGACGGCTTGATTCCGCGCGTTGATGACGGCCTCCAACGTTTCTTTCTCGTGCTTCATGTAGCCCTTGACGGTTTCGACCAGATTGGGAATCAGATCGTGGCGTCGTTTCAGTTGCACTTCGATTTGCGAAAACGCATTGTCGACGCGGTTCCGAAGCGCAACCAATCGGTTGAAGATCGAAACACCCCACATCACGACGAGGAACGCAAACGCCAGCAGCAACAACACGACGATGATCAAGAAATTCACGTCAGCAACCTTGAAACCGAGAACGGGAAAGACACAACAATACCACGAACCGCCCAGGCACTCATCGGACCGATTCAGGGCGCGCCGAGTGCCCCACCACAACGGAGTTGACGATTAGCCCAGCGAAACCGTGACAGCCCAGCGAAACGGTGACCTGAAACCCGTTATCATCATTCGATGGCGTTGGCAGCAATCAGCAAAGATTCGGAGTTTTTACAAGTGAATCGGGTATTCAAAACGCTCGTTTGTCTGGCGTTGGGTGTCCTCTCGGTCGAATCCGCCGCAGACCGGCCCAACGTGTTGTGGATCACGGCAGAGGACATGAGTCCGCAACTCGGGTGCTACGGTGATGCCTACGCCGACACGCCCAGGATCGACCGATTAGCCGCGGACGGGATTCGGTACGAAAACTTTTTTGCCGAGTCGCCGATGTGTTCGCCGTCGCGGGCGACGATCATCACCGGCATGCACAACGGTCCCTTGGGCGCGTCGCAGATGCGTTCCAATCACCGGGTGCCGGAATTCGTGCGGCCGTTCTCCGCGTGGCTTCGCGACGTGGGCTACTACTGCACCAATAGCGTCAAGACCGATTACAACCTCGCTCGGGATGCGTCCGGCGACGAGCAGAGTTTTACCGCGGCGGCCTGGGACGAGACCAGCGTCACGGCACATTGGCGGGATCGCCCGCCCGGGAAACCCTTCTTCTGTGTCCTGAACTACATGGACACGCACCAGTCGCGTTCCAGTCGCGACGACTACTTGTCGTTCCAAAAAAACGTCCAGTCGCGGCTGGAGGAACGTCGTATTCATGACCCGGATACCGTTCCGCTGCCGCCCCATTATCCGGACAGCCCGGTCGCACGCCGCACGATGGCCCGCTACTACGATTGCATTTCGACCTTGGATGATTTCGTCGGCCAGACCCTCGACGACCTGCAGGCCGACGGGATCGCCGAGGACACGATCGTCTTTTTTTACTCCGATCATGGTGCCGGGTTGCCGACCGGGAAAGGTTGCGCGACCGATTTCGGTTTGCGGTGCCCTTTGATCGTTCATGTTCCCCAAAAGTGGAAACACTTGGCTCCGGGGCCACCCGGCACGACGAGCGATCGATTGGTTTGTTTCGCGGACCTTGCGCCGACCGTCCTCCGACTGGCCGGCATCCGAGTTCCCCGGCACATGCACGGCCGTCCCTTCTTGGGGGCGAATCCGCCGGAGCCGCCCGCGTACGTGACGGGGACTCGTGATCGCATGGACGAGACGCTCGAGACGACTCGCTGGATTACCGACGGGCGATACCTGTTCGTGCGAGCCTATCGTCAAGACGTTCCCTTCGATCAACAGACGCTGACGTCTTGGTACAACAGCCATGGCGAGTTGTGCCAAGAAATTCGTCGGCTTAAAGCTGCCGATTCGCTCTCCGAAACCCAGCTTCATTTTTGGAGTGACCGGCGGGCTCCGGTGCAACTGTTTGATACCGTGGAGGACCGTTGGTGCTTGCGCGATTTGTCAAACGCGCCCGAACATCGATCGCGCGCGAAAAAGATGGAGCGAGAGTTGGAAGATTTCATGCTGTCGCGTCGCGACTTGGGTTTTTGGCCGGAGCCGGAACTCGCCGACGCCGAACAGAGGGCTTCCGGTTATGAATCCGCCAGGACGTCGGACGGCTATCCGCTGGAGCGGATATTGCAGACCGCAAAAATGACCGACGTCGCTGCACTCCGCGACCGCTTGTTCGATCGTAGCGCGGCCGTTCGTTACTGGGCGATTGTCGGTATCGCCAATTCGAATGCCGATATCGATTTGACGAGCGATGCGTGGCGGGCGTTGCTGCAGGACCCAGCGGCTTCCGTTCGGATCGAAGCCGCGTTTCAGACGGCCAAGCGTACCGAATCACCCGCCGCGCTCGATGCGCTGGCGACCGAGCTGGACAGCGATAACCAGTGGGCCGCTTGTCGTGCGGCTCGTGCGCTGGAATTGCTGGGCGAACGAGCCGGAAGCAAGGTCGCGAAAATGAGACTGGCGCTGAACGAACGCACCTACGGGTTCTTTCACCAACCCCAAGGGAGTCGGCCGGTTCACTTGGGACTGGAATTTTCGTTGCTCACCGCACTCGAGAATCTTGCAGCGGGCCAAAAAACCGACGAGGAATCTCGGCGGTCAGGCGTCCTCACGGCGCCGTGACGACTTGACATTCGGCCGGGACCACTGCTCGACTGCACGCCACCGGCCGTCGGGTTCCTACGACACAGATGACTGCCACGGCAGGACGGCGGACCCGACGATCCGGCGCGGTCGCTTTTTTGCAATTCTTGGAAACCGATGATGAAATCTGCCGCCGTTGTGAATTACGCCCCCGAGCCGGGGTGCGTCGAGATCCGTGACGTCGATCCTCCGGCGATCGGTCCCGACGACGTCCTGTTGGAAGTCGAAAACGTCGGCGTTTGCGGCAGCGACTTGCATCAATGGACCGCCAACCATTCGTGGCCGGTGAACTATCCGGTCGTGCTGGGGCACGAGTTCGGGGGACGCATCGAACAACTCGGCGCCAACGTCCGGGGTTGGAACGAAGGCGATCGGGTCGTCAGCGAAACCGCGGCGGTCATCGATCCGGCCAGTCCGATGACTCGGCGAGGACTTTATAACTTGGACCCGGCCCGCAAAGGATTCGGTTACGGCGTCAACGGCGCGATGACCCGGTACGTCTCCGTGCCGGCGAGAATCTTGCATGCGATCCCGGATGCGTTGTCGTTGGAACTCGCCTGTTTGACCGAGCCGTGTTGCGTCGCTTTCAACGCGGTGGTGAAAAATGCTCGCATCGAACCGGGAGATCGCGTCGTGGTGTTGGGGCCGGGAACGATAGGGATTCTGTGCGCCGCGATGGCACGCCTTTGCGGTGCCGAGGTCGCGATGGTGGGATTGGAATCGGACAGGCAGCGTTTGCAAATCGCCGAGCGTTACGGGTGCGAAGGGATCATCGGCGACGCCCAGGCGTGGGCGCGGCACCGTGACGGCCTGGGCTGCGACGGCGTGATCGATGCGGCCGGCGCCAGTGCGACGCTAAAAATCGCCATCGATTTGGTGCGTCCGGCCGGTTGGATTTCCAAGGTCGGTTGGGGACCACAACCGCTGGGGTTCAACATCGATCCGCTGGTCCAAAAGAACGTGACGTTGCAAGGCAGCTTTAGTCACAACTGGCCGATCTGGGAACGCGTCATCGCACTGCTGACCAGCGGGCAACTGGACGTGCGGCCGATCATCGGCGGCGTCTGGCCGATCACACAGTGGCACGACGCGTTCGAAAAGATGCACGGCGGTGAAGTGGTCAAGTCGATCTTGAAACCGGCGTGACGGTCACGGGGCCGTTTGGTCAGGAAAATGGGGGGCAGGGGAATCACGGATGACGGGAAGCTTTAGAATTCGGACTCGCTGATGTTCTTGCCTTCACCTTTTCCTGTCTTTCGAGAGTCTCTCCATGCCACAACTCGCCGCGTTTCCCAAAGCCTTCATGCAGGCCCTTTGCAAGGACGGCACGATGTCGGTGTCGCAGTGGATCGAGTCGGCCGCGACGCTGGATGTACAAGGGCTGGAATGGTACGCGGGGTTTTTGGAGATGGCCGACGAAGCCAACTGGTCGCGGTTTCGCGGCGAGGTGGAAGCCCGCGGCAAAGTCATCCCGATGATGTGTTGCTCGCCGGACTTCACGCACCCCGACGCGGACTTTCGCGCCGGCGAGATCACCAAGCAGAAACGCTGGATCGACATGACGCACACGCTCGGTGGGAGGTATTGTCGTGTGCTCAGCGGGCAACGGCGACCGAACCTGACGATCGACGAAGGCGTGGATCTCGCCGCCGAATCGATCCGAGCCTGCCTGCCCTACGCGGCGGACCATGGCGTCACGTTGATCCTTGAAAATCACTACAAGGATGATTTCTGGGAGTATCCCGAGTTCGCGCAGAAAGCCGACGTGTTTTGCCAACTGGTCGATGCGATCGACGCCCCGAACTTTGGCGTCAATTTTGATCCCAGCAATACTTATTTGGCGGGGGAAGACCCGCTCGATTTGCTGCGACGGGTGTCGCATCGCGTCGTGACGATGCACGCCAGCGATCGCTATTTGATCGAAGGCACGCTCGAGGATTTGCGTCGGGAAGAAGGCGGCGCGACGGGCTACGCCAAGCGTTTGAGTCACGGCGAGATCGGCAAAGGCCTGAACGACTACGACGCGATCTTTGGCGAACTGAAGCGGGTCGGCTTTGACGGCTGGATCAGCATCGAAGACGGCGTCGACGGCATGGACCAGTTGGCAAGAAGCGTTGATTTCTTGAAGCGAAAGATCGCCCAGCACTGGCCGACCTGAGCCGCCGGCCGCTCCGCGCACGAGGCCGTCATTCGGGTGTCGACGACGAAGCGTCGTCGCGGCGCGCGGCCGGGCGGCCCAAGTCGTTCATCGAGACGATTTGTTTCTCCGCCGGCCGTGGCGGACCGGTCGCGGCCGGATCGTTTTTGACACAACTGCCGCAGCCGACGCCCGTACCCGATTTGCCGGTGGCGGCAAGAAACGCGCGACGCACCCGCCGCGCGACGAAGGCGACCGCAAAAAGGACCAGCAGGCCGGCGACCAGACTTTGCCAATGCTGGAAAAGAAACATCATGCCGGTTACCCCAACCAACGGGTGCCGATTTGGTAAGTCGCCCACGCTCCGACGTAGGCAAGCACGGTCATGTACACGAAACTGAAAACGGGCCAGCGCCAGGAATTCGTCTCGCGGCGAATGACCAGCAGGGTACTGACGCATTGTGCGCAAAGGGCAAAAAAAACCATCACCGACAACGCCACCGGAATCGTGTAGACCGGCGTTCCGTCGGGCCATTTCGCCGAGCGGATCGCACCGCGGAGTCCCTCGTCTTCTTCGTCCACGTCGCCGCCGAGGGCGTAAATGGTGCCCAGGGTGCTGATGATGACTTCGCGAGCCGGAAAGCTGGCGATCGCCCCGACCCCGATCTTCCAGTCCCATCCCAACGGCCGGACGATCGGTTCGATCGCGTGGCCCATTCGGCCCAGCAGGCTGTTTTCCAGCAGGTCCGCGGACGTCGTCCGCAACTCCGCTTCCAACGCAGCGATTTCCGCAGACGAATCGGTGTCGGCCGACGCTTCGAGTCGGCGTTGGAGTTCGAATTGACGGGAATGATCGCCCGGCCAATAGGCGGCCAGCCAAATCAAGATCGAAGCCGCCAAGATCAACGTGCCGGCGCGGACGACGAATTCCCGACAGGCTTCCCAGACACGCGAAAAGACGACCCGCGGGCTGGGCCACTGATACTCAGGCAACTCCAGCACGAAGGGGGCCGTTTCGCCCTTCAAAATCGTGCCTTTCAAGATCAACGAAACGGGGATCGCGACCACCACGCCGACCGCATACATCGCCATCAGCACCATCGCCGGCAAACCGATGAACCCCAGGATCGTCGTCGCCGGGATGAACGCGCCGATCAGCAACAAGTAGACGGGCAGCCGGGCACTGCAGCTCATCAACGGCGCGATCATCATCGTCGCAAAGCGGTCGCGTCGGTTCTCGATCACGCGAGTCGCCATGATGCCCGGCACCGCGCAAGCGAACGAGCTCATCAGCGGCAAAAACGACTTTCCGCTTAAACCGAACAACTGCATGATCCGGTCGACCAGGAATGCGGCACGAGCCATGTAGCCGCAGTCTTCCAAGACGGCCAAAAAGAAAAACAGCAACGCGATCTGGGGAACAAAGATCACGACGCCTCCGACACCGGCGATGATGCCATCGGTGATCAGACTCCGCAGCACCCCGGGCGCCATCGTCGATTCGACGGTTTCGGCAAGCCACGACGTCGCCGCGTCGATCCCGTCCATCGGGTACCCGGCGAACGAATAGATCGACTGAAAGACCAGCAGCATCAGCGCGGCGAAAATGAACAGCCCGAAAACGCGATGCGTCAGCCAGCCGTCCAAAAAATCTGTCATCCCGCCGCGACCGCCGCCTTGCGACAACACGCCTTGAAGTTTCTTTCCGGCCCACGTGTAACGACTGCTGCATTCCATGTCGACGATGTCGTCGAACCGGGCGGTCAGTTGTTCTCGTGTTTCGTTCAGCGGAATCAAGATCGCCGCGCCCAAACGGTTGACCAGATACCGTTCCGCCGCACCGCCACGATCCAACAACATGCGTTGTAAGAAGTAGTCGTCGGGCAGGCCGACCGCGTCGGGACGATCCTGCGACGTGGTCGTCCCGAAATCCTCGCCCGACGAGACATCCGCCGACGCCGTTTCGACTCGGACACACGACGTTTCGATCAGTTTTTCACGCAAGCGATCGCAGGCGGCGTAAAAGTCATCGGGGAGCGCGAGATCCGACGACGACGTTTGGGCTCGGGGCGGGTCACCGGGACCTACCGCGTCGCGGTCTCGGACGCCGCCCGGTGTCGATTCGTCCAGCAGGGCGGACAACGCCTCCCGCAGTTCCGCGATGCCCGAGCGTTTCGAGGCGCTGGTCGCGACGACCGGCCGACCCAGGTTTTCGGCCAAACGTGGGAGGTCGATCTGCAGCCCACGGCTTGCCGCGGTATCGCTCATGTTCAACGCGATCAGCGTCGGCTTGCCCAGTTCGAGGACCTGGCTGACCAAGAACAGGCTCCGCTGCAACAGCGTCGCGTTGACGACACAGATGATCGCATCGATCGGAGGTTCGCCCGACAAGTCGCCGGTCAAGACTTCGACGGCCACCAGTTCATCGGGAGACCGTGGAGCCAGCGAGTACGTCCCCGGCAAGTCGATCAGGTCGACGTCGTCGCCGTCCAGACGCAGCCGGCCGATTTTCTTGCTGATCGTGACGCCGGGATAGTTTCCGGTTCGCACTCGCATCCCGGCCAACGCATTGAACAGCGTGCTTTTGCCGGTATTGGGATTGCCGACCAAGGCGACACGCAGCAATCGGCCCGCCCGGCCGAGTTCAGGATCCGAAATGTCCGCCGTCGCCATGTTGACGTCTTCCCCCGCTCCCGCTCTTTCGAGCCATCAACTCGCGCCGGAAATCAAGACTCTCGGGAGTCCAACCGCTCCAGGCACACGCGCCGGGCCTCGCCGCTGCGGACCGCGATGCGGCTTCCCTGGACTTCGCACTTCAGCGGATCGCCCAACGGGGCCGTGCGGAGAAACTCGATGGCCTGTCCGGGGACGAATCCCATCTCGCGGAGTCGCGCCGAGATGCCGTCATAGCCGTCGATGCGAACGATCACGGCTCGGTCGCCCGGGGAAAGTTTGTCCAGCGTGGTCACTGCGATTCCTTTTGGAGTCTTATTGAGAACCAATCTCAATTCCAAATATCGACTGCGTCTCGGGGTTTGTCAAGTCGAACGCCGTGGGCGTCCGAGCCCGGAGAGCGTCCGGCGGATGCGGGATCCGCCGGGTCGATTTTAAATGCAAGCATTGCAGCGACTTAGGGCGATAAATCGATCTTGACCGAGTTTGCCGAAACGGTAGAATTCGCAGGCAAGGCAAGCTTGGTAGGTTTGCTAAAGGAGGCCTGTCGGCGAAGTAGCGATGCTGGAGTGGTCTGGGAAGTCCACTGTGCCGCCGAGGGGTTTGACATTCGTGTTTCTGTCATGCAGGGAGGATGGTATCTGACATGACCACCAAAACGGTCTTCACAACAGGTGAAGCGGCCAAGATTTGTAAGGTCAGCCAACAAACGATCATTCGTTGCTTCGACAACGGTTCGTTGAAGGGCTTTCGAGTTCCCGGTAGTAAGTTTCGCCGGATCCCCCGTGAGCAGCTTTTTCTGTTCATGAAGGACAACGGCATTCCCACGGACGCTTTGGAAAGCGGCAAGAAAAAGCTGTTGATCGTCGACGACGACGAAGATTTGGTGGACTTGATCCGCGACGGCTTTGAACGCGACGGGCGATTCGACATTCGCACGGCCAACAACGGCTTCGACGCCGGGATGGGCGTGAAGGAGTTTCGGCCCGATCTCGTCGTCCTGGACGTGATGTTGCCGGACATCAACGGCAAAGAGGTCTGCCAGCGTGTTCGCAGCGATCCGTCGATGGACATGGTGAAAATTCTGTGCATTTCGGGAATGGTCGAACACAGCAAAGTCGACGGTTTGAAGGCCGCCGGCGCGAACGACTTCATGCAGAAACCTTTTGCGATCGACGATCTCGTTTCGCGATCGTGCGATCTGCTGGAGATGGAACGCGGAGTCTCGGGCTGATCGGCCGTGTCATGCTGAGTCGTCAACAACAACGGGCGGATTGTTGATGCGTTTGCTGCCGTGCTTGCGTGCCGAGAACCAACGATGGTGGCTGCCGCTGTCGGCCGAGGCCACCGAGACTTTGGGCGGAATTTTGTTGATCGACGGGGCGTCCGCTCCGCCGGCGGCGAGCCCTGTATCCCGAGCCGAGATCCGTCGGCGCCATCCCGCGGCGGATCGTTTGCACCGGCAACTGACCTCGGATCCGCCGTTGGCGATCTACACCGCCTTGGCGATGACGGCGGGCGACCCGATCGATTCGCCCGTCGAAACCGCCGATTCCGGTCGACGGTCGCCGGTCGAAATTTCTCCGGACCAGATGACCGCATGGTTGTCGAAAAACGCCGCGGGACGTTTCGCCAGCGGAGACGCGTATCTTTCGCCGCCGGACGTGACCCCAGCGATTCGCCGTCGCTGGAATGAGTTGTCGGAATACTTCCGCTCGCTTTCCTGGGACACTTGGATCGACGAATCGGAATTGTGGTTGGAAGTGTTCGGCCAAACGGTGTCTCCGTCGTGGCGGCGGCGGTGGCCGAGCCTGGTTCCGGATCGACCGATCGAACACGGGGCCGACGAACACGGGGCCGACGAACACGGGGCCGACGAACACGGG
>CAYVRC010000127.1:16053-17376 GCA_964453205.1 uncultured Pirellulaceae bacterium
GAACACGGGGCCGACGAACACGGGGCCGACGAACACGGGGCCGACGAACACGGGGTCGGCCGAATCGGGGCAGGGCAGGGCGGCCGTGCGGATCGGGGCGAAGCCGATCCCCGGGATGCGGGCGACGTGTCCTCGCCGGCATCCATGCTGCAAGGTTTGGCCCGCCAGCGACTGCGTCAGACCACGTTAGAAACCGCGTTCCATAAACAGCTGCAGAAAAACAAGTTGGCCGCGCTCAAGCAGTTGGCTTACGGCTTGAGCCATGAGATCAACAATCCGCTGGCGAACATCTCCACTCGGGCGCAGCAGCTTCAACGCACCGAACAGGATCAAGCCAAGCATGCGACGTTGCAGCGCATCATCGATCAGGTTTATCGCGCTTACGAGATGATCGCGGACTTGATGTTCTTTGCCAGTCCTCCGGAAATCGATGTCCGGCCGAGTGACTTGGGGGCGATCATTCGCCGCGTGATCGACGACCTTTCCGACCAAGCCCGTCGACAATCGATTCGCTTGGAAACGGAGCTGTCGGTCGCGCCCCGGCTGAACGTCGACGCCACGATGATCGGTGAAGCGGTTCACGTCTTGATCCGAAACGCGATCGAAGCGATCGGCTGTCAGGGCACGATCGTGGTTTCGATGATCTTGGAACCCAACGGTTTGATCGCGACCGCCGATCCGCCGCCCCGGCCTCGACGCGTGATCATTCATGTCGCCGACAGCGGGCCGGGTGTTTCCAAGCAGACCCGGCGTCACGCGTTCGACCCGTATTATTCCGGCCGCGAAGCCGGACGCGGGTTGGGGTTGGGCCTTTGTCGCGCTTATCGCGTCGTGCGGCTTCATCACGGCCGCATCGAACTGGCCGGCGGGCCCGCCGGCTGCGTCGCGACGATCACTTTGCCGTTGGGCTAGGGTGGCCGGATGGTCGAAGCATCCTGGATGTTGGATACTGGGCGACCGAACGACCCGACCGCATCCCGATGACTTCGCAAATGCTCGATTCTGCTCACGAAATTCTCAAGCGACTGGCGTCCGGACAGGCCACCGCCGTCGAGGTCGCCGAAAGCTCGCTGGCGGTCGTCAAGGCCACCGAACCGACGATCGCCGCGATGACGCACGTGGCCGAAGAGGCGGCGATGGAAACGGCGCGAGACATCGATCGACGGCGGGTCGCCGGAAAGCCGCTCGGGCCGCTGGCCGGGGTGCCCGTCGCCGTCAAGGACCTGATCTGCACCCGCGACATGCCGACGACCTGCGCATCGCGAATGCTGGCCGGGTTCACGCCGCCGTACGACGCGACGGTGATCGAAAAACTCCGCGCCG